>CAVHVI010000118.1:0-6854 GCA_963639245.1 Bacteroidaceae bacterium | reverse complement strand
TAAACATAAGGTTATTGCCATCCATCAGGGTATAACCGAGGCTGTTAATGGCAAGGCACAAATATCTTTTAAAGTTCCGCATCATCAAGGCGCCTTGCGTCTTATGGTGATAGCCGCCGACAGCAAGGGTGTAGGCTCTGCGCAAAAGAGCATTACTATCCATGATAAGACGGCCCAAAGCTTAAGTCTTCCTAGCATTTTGCATATGGGAGATAAGCTTGCATCCTCGATAAATATCAATAATCTTGAGCTTGACACTAGCGCCTTAAGCTTGGATTTAGAGTGCAAGGGCTCAATAAAATGCGATACCCTTTCAGGGCACAAGATCGATATAGCAAAAGGCGATCAATTAAATATCCCCTTTAATGTAAATGCCGAGAGCTTAGGTACCGGACAGATTACCTATAGCATCAAGGGTGGCGATTATCAGATCTCTGATAAAGCTGAGGTCATTACCACCGAGCCTTCAATTAGTGCCTTTATGCAGGCGGCTAAATTTGTAAAGAAGGGAGAGAGTGCTGAGCTTAAGCTACCTTTAAATGCAACTCATGCACGCAATGCTCAGCTCTCATCTGGCTTTTTGCCTTATCTTTCCATGTCACAGCTACGTGAGATCGTATCTTCACATACCACCTATGATGCGCTATCTACGGCTTTATCCTTAACAGCCCTACTTACCGTTGATGACAATGTCAGAACTCATGCGCTAGTACGCGATCTTGTAGTCTCCTTGCAAACCTTCTTTGATAGAGATGGCTCAATTGAAAATGTGCATTCCTTCACTACAGCCCTTGCCTGTGGTGCCTTGCTTTCTGCGCAAAAGCAAGGATATTACGTAAGCTCTGAGCTTACCAATGCCATGTTCAATCAGTTAAAGAATTTTGCACGCTATGAAACTGATACCGTAAGAGCCTTGGCTTTAGAGCAACTTGCAAATCTTAATGCGGTAAATATCTCACAGCTTCGCTATAGCCTTGAGCAGTGCATTCAAAACGATCTCTCACCGCTAGAGGCTGCTGCCTTCTCAAGGGCCTTCAAGCTCACGGGGGACGAGGAGCATGCACACTCTCTACTCATAAATGGTATTGAGAAGCTCTCATTAATTGCCAAGCTTGATGATGCGATCATCCAGGCTCCAAATGATGAGGAGCGTGACAAGGCTATCAGCAAGCGCCGCGATCTAGAAAATGCCCCAGTTTCCTATCATCTCTATGATACCGCCGTCTTATTTGCCATGGCGGCACTAAATAAGGATGAAGAGGCCATAGAAAAGTTTGATCTCACTATGTTTAAAGACTGCTCATGGGATCTTGCTACTACCTCCGCACTTTTAATTGCCGCCGGACAATATCCGCAGTCTAAGACTAAGGATGTTGAAGCCCCTGATGGCTCATATCAGGTGACAAATGATGGCGATAGTGATGAGTGGTATATGCTACAGGCCTTAGCTGTTCCGCAAAACAGTAGCACTAAGAATGATGATCTTAGCTTTAAGATGGAGTTTTTAGATGAAAATCTCAAGCCTATAGCAGATGATGCGACGATCAAAGCCTACAAGAAAACCTTTGTCACCTATACCATCGATAGAAAGGCTACTGGCAATAACGATATGATCATTAGAACCTCACTGCCATCAGGCTTTACGCTTGAAAAAATGCTTGATGATCAATCTGGTATAAAGGATGCGGTGATCCCCTATGAAGTTGAGCAGGGAGATGAGGGCTTGGTGATCACGCTTAAATCCTGGCAGATCTCAAATATGCGTCATATCAAGCTTGTGCTTGGTACTAGAGCTGATCTCAAAGGACAGTTTGTCGTGCCGGCAACCCAAATCTCAGATCCAAGCATCCCAGGCTTGCATATTTACACTAACGACGACGTAATTAAGGTAGATTAAAAGAGAAGATAAAGAAAGGCTAAATTTAGGATACAGTAGCTCGCATTAAGCTACTGTATCCACTATCTGTTAATTTCTAATTAAGGTCATATCCCCACTCTTAACCCAACCTAGCTTGCATACTCCTAAATGGATAATTGGAGTGATGATGGCCGGAAGGATAAAGGAGATCATTAAAAGCCCAATCCAGTCAAAGGATGTAATTGAACCCTTAACTCCATTTTCAACATCACTTACCCAGCCTGCGTAAACACCTAATTGACCAACTAAGCCACAGGTACCCATACCTGAGGATACAGCAGGACCATTCATTTGCAGCTCAAAGACACAGGTTGCAATAGGTCCGGTAATAGCGGAGGTTAAAATGGGAGCTATCCAGATACGAGGATTTCTCACAATATTGCCCATCTGTAGCATAGAGGTACCAATGCCCTGAGAGACTAAGCCACCCATGCCATTTTCCTTATAGGAAATTACGGCAAAACCTACCATTTGCGCGCAGCAGCCAGCAACTGCGGCGCCTCCTGCAAGCCCGGTTAAACCTAAGGCAGCACAGATCGCGGCTGAGGATATAGGCAGGGTAAGACAAATACCTACGATCACCGAGACTAATATACCCATAGCAAAGGGCTGTAAGGTGGTGGCCATCATAATAAGCTCACCAGTTGCGGCGGCGGCCTTACCAATGGGAGGCGCAATTAAAAGAGCTAAAGCCACACCGACAAAAACAGTAACAAAAGGAGTTGCGAGGATATCAACGCGCGTTTCCTTAGAAATGGCCTTACCACATTCAGCTGCTACGATAGCAATCACTAAAACAGCCAAAGGACCACCAGCACCACCTAAGCCATTAGCCGCAGCACCAACCACAGTCATAGAGAATAAAACCTTAGGCGGGCACTTTAAGGCATAGCCAATAGCTACCGCCATGGCAGGACCGGACATCTTTGCAGCATAGCCACCTACTGTTACCAAAAGCTCAATTGAAAGCTCACGACCTAGGGTACTCATAATGGTACCAATTAACAGCGAGCAGAATAAACCTGCCGCCATGGCGCCTAAGGCTTCAATGCCGTAGCGATGAAGAGAAATCTCAATATCCTTACGGGCCAAAAATTCGCTAAACTTGCTCATAGAAAATCTCATTAAAAAAAATGCTATAAAAGCGATGAGCAGATTATAGATCGAGTTTAATATTTCGTCCTACAAAAATTATGCGTTTAAAAATTATAAAGAGTAAGAGCACCAAAAAGAGACTTTTAACCATATATAAATACTGGGTGACATTTGCAACTATTGTATTTTGCGCAGTATTTTTATGGTCTATTCCTAAGTTTGATGTGTTATCAGACACATCTTACGTCGTACGCTATCAAGATAGTGAGGTGATGTATGTAGGCAGAACTCAAGATGACAAGTTTAGGATCAAGACTACCGTGCAAGATGTAGATCCGCTCTTTATAAAAATGCTCATAGCCTCAGAAGATAAACGCTTTTATGAGCATATTGGAGTTGATCCTATTGCTATAGGACGCGCCCTCATCTCAGATATCAAGGCCAATAGAATAGTATCTGGGGCCTCCACACTTGCGATGCAGGCGGTGCGCTCAATTGAAAAGCCTAGAAGAACCGTGCTTGCTAAAATTAAAGAGGCCTTAGGGGCAATTTTCCTAACCGTAAGCAAAGGGCGTGAGGAGGTACTTAACATCTGGCTTACCCGTGCATCCTTTGGTGGCGATACTGAAGGAGTTACCGCCGCCTCCTTAAGATGGTTTGGGCATCTCCCTAATCATCTCACCGCCGAGGAGTGTGCGCTATTAGTTGCCCTACCACGCGCGCCTGAGAGCTATCGCCCTGATAGAAATCCTGAGGCGGCATCTCTTGCTATAAAAGATGTCTTGTCACTTGCAGTTAAAAATAATGTGATTTCAGATTTTTCAGCTAAAGCTATCGATCCTCAAAATCTGCCCAGCAAAATGCAATCCTTACCTCGTGAGCAGCCAGGCCTTGCCAATAAGCTTATAGCCACTAATGATAGCAAGGACTTAACAACCAGCTTAAAGCGCAAAGTACAGAGCATATTAATTAATGAAGGCAGGCATTTTAGAAGCACTCATGAAATGCCGGTGTCCCTTGCCGCAGTAGTTTTAAATCGAACTACGCATAAGATAGAGGGCTATCTTGGGGCGGCAGTTGCAGAGGATTCACAATTATCCCTAGGTCAAGCAATACGCTCTCCAGGCTCTGCCTTAAAGCCCTTTGCCTATGCTATAGCCTTTGAGCAGCAACTTTTGCATCCTAAAAGCATACTTGCAGATGAGAAGACCTTCTTTGGCAGTTGGGCTCCACAAAATTACTCGAGGCTATTTAAAGGCAAGGTGACTGCAGAAAATGCTCTTATCTATTCGCTAAATCTACCAGCACTAGCGGTGCTTTCTAAAATAACGCCAGATACCTTTAGCTCACGTCTGCAAAATTACGGGCTAGTTCTACCTAAAGGCGCAACGCCATCTCTTGCACTCATACTAGGAGGCTGTGGCATTAGACTTACCGATCTTACGGCTCTCTATGCAGCCCTTGAGGACGATGGCATATATGCCCCCTACTCTTTTATAAGTGGTGACTTAAATAAGAAAGAGCAAAATAAGGCTGAACTAAAAAATACAGCGCCAAAAGAAAGCAAGGAAACACGCATCCTAAGTGCCGGCTCTGCACGTGCTGTTGCTGAGATCCTACAAAAATCACCAGCTCCACTGGGATTTTCAAAAATTGACTCCTTAGGCTATAAAACAGGCACATCTTGGGGCTCAAGAGATGCTTGGTGTATAGGCTCCCTTGGTAATTACACAGTAGGTGTATGGTGTGGACGCCCCGATGGCAAGGAGACCGCAGGACTTACGGGCTTTATGGATGCATCTCCCGTCTTATACAAAATAATGCAGGAATTAAATCCTGACATCAAAGCTAAAAAAGCACTTGAGAGCAAGGATAGGATAAGCGCCACGCCTCCTGAGATTTTAAAGGATCTCTCAAATACTGATGTAATTGATAAGGATAGCCTTCATATTGAGTTTCCACGAGATGGCGATACCTTAAGTCCTGGTATTTTTGGAACCATCTCCCTTAGCATTAAGGGTGGCACTGCTCCCTTTTATCTAAGTATTAATTCCATTCCCTGCGATAATTTAGATGAAATTGAACCTAGTAAATATATGAAAACTAATGATAGCCCCTTGCACATCGATGTGATTGACTCACAAGGACGGGGAGATAGCATTACGGTTAAAGTTATTCTCCCCTGATCCTGCTCAAGGCTTTAATTATTGCAAGAGATCCCAAATAACGCGCGCCATAAAGATCACAATAACAAAGAGCATGATCACGCGACAGCCACCGGCGCCCTTGGATTTAAAAAAGCCTGATCCTAGGTAATTGCCGATGATATTAAAACATGCTGCTGCAAGACCTAAGGGAAGCAAGACACTTCCATGCCATAGGAACACAACCAAGGCGGCTACATTAGTTGAAAGATTGATCATCTTGGTAAGACCATTGGCATCGGTAAGCTTCATCTTTGCAAGCATGGTCAAGGCAAGAATTAAAAATACGCCAGTGCCAGGACCATAAAAACCATCATAGACGCCAACAATCAAGGCAGATAAGGCACCGGCGATGATCATACGTTTTTTAGATGGAGATCCGGCACCATCCCTTAGAGCATGCTTTCTTGATAAAAATACCGCTGATATTGGCAATAGCACTAAGAGCATTAGCTTTAAATACATCGCATCAACTAAAAGCGCCAAAGATGATCCTAAAGCCGAGCCTACAAAGGCAAAGGGGATACAACAAAGCGCAATAGAGAAATTTACATAGCCAGCCTTAATATAACGATAAGTAGCAACTGAGGTACCCAAGGTACTCATGAGCTTATTAGTGCCCAAGGCTAAATGCGGAGGTACACCTGCAATTAAATAGGCAGGCAAGGAGATAAGGCCACCACCGCCTGCAACTGCGTCAACAAAGCCTGCCACACAAGCTAAGGGACAGATGATTAAAAAAGGCAATAGATCGCTTAATAGCGGCAGATAGTCTTGCATTTATTATTCCTTGATCTTGATCACATTAAACGTTGCCTAATTTACCGCATGATAAAAAAATTTCCATCCTTGGCAGCAATAAAAAGTTAAGCTGCAACTTTTTGATGCAGAAAGTAAGGAATCTTTCAGACAAGATTAGATACAAACGCAGATATCTGCCCGTATACCCTTTTTTTTAAAAAGTAAAGCGGAAAAACAACAAGTTAACTTACGCTTACCTGTTGCATTACTAAGGAAATTTTGTTAAATTTTATAGCAGAGCAAGAGATTGCTCACAAGATAACCCTAGGGTGACATCCAGCTGTTTTCACCCTGAGCCGATATTCCATAATGACTTGGTGTCTTTACTAAGATCTGTGCTGAATGATCGTTTTATACGCTTCATACCTAATGATTTTAGCTGATGCCTATCTTGAACACTTAGGTTCAAGGAGTCGTATACGGCAGATTCACCCCTGGGCTTTATCTTCCTCCTAATAATTCCCCTTTAAATCTCCCCATAACGCGTTTACTATTCCTATTTTCAAGATCTATAGGTTTTCAAGGCGCATAGGATCAGGCCTGTTTAAAGCCTGATCACAAGTGATTTAGAAAGACTAGAAGCTATATCTTATAGAGGCTGACACCGCATGATCCTTAACATCGTGAGATGTGCTAAAGGTGTAACCTAGGCCAATGCTTAGAGTGTACCTAATTTTTGCAGGTGCGTTTCATGGTTTTTTGGTATAATGTCACCATATAGATGACATGCGGTGACATTATGAAAAAGCAAGAATTTAAGAATGCTATTGCTCGTGCTCAGATCGAAATTAACGATCAAATAAACGCTTTTCGGGAAAGAGTGGAAAAGGCTACAG
>CAVHVI010000117.1:0-6862 GCA_963639245.1 Bacteroidaceae bacterium | reverse complement strand
CTTAATAAAGAGTTCCTCACAGCCATCCTTACCATCATAGGTTAATAAGGACACGATAACGATAGCAATTGCAGAGCAGATAAAGCCAGGAACTAAAGAGTAGATACCAAAGAGATTGATATTCTCCTGCAAGATAACCACTACCGCACCAACAAACATGCCTGCAAGACAGCCCTTAAGGTTCATTCTCTTCCAGAACAAAGAGAGTACCACTGCAGGACCAAAGGAGGCGCCAAAGCCTGCCCAAGCATAGGATACCAAGGCCAAAATTCCTGAGTTAGGATCGGATGCAATGATAAAGGCAATGATTGCAACTAAGAGCAACATGCCACGACCACACCATACTAATTCTGTTTGAGATGCATGCGGACGGAAGAGACGACGGTAGAAATCAGCAGTTAAGGTAGTAGATGCTACCAAGAGCTGACATGAAAGCGTGGACATGATAGCAGCTAGGATTGCTGATAACAAAATTCCGGCTATCCAAGGTGAGAATAAGGTCTGAGTGATGATCACAAAGATCTTCTCAGGGTTATCAATAGCAATCTCAGGATGCATCATGGAGAAGGCATTACCAAACACACCAATGATCACTGCACCTAAGAGGCAGAGTATCATCCAAGTAATAGAGATACGACGAGCACCGCCCATGCCACGCACACTCTTAGCAGCCATGAAGCGCACTAAAATATGCGGCTGACCTACATAGCCTAAGCCCCAGCCTGCAAAGGAGACTATTGCTACCCAAGAAATTCCCTTCATAAAAGAGAAGAGCTCAGGATTGCGTTCATCAACTAATAAAGTTGCGGCATTAAAGCCACCGGCCTCAGTAAAGATAAAGATAGGAGTGAGGATCAGCGCAAAGAGCATTAAGGAGGCCTGCACTGTATCAGTCCAGCTTACGGCGATAAAGCCACCGATAAACACATAAAGAATAGTTGATACGGCACCAACTAACAAAGCATTGGTGTAATCCATACCAAAGGTTTGCTCAAACAAACGCGCACCTGAGACCATGCCTGATGAACAATAGATCACAAAGAAAATGAGAATAATAATTGCAGCCAGCACCGAGCTTATGCGGTATTTATCATTAAAGCGTGCTGCAAAATAATCAGGAAGAGTTAAGGCATCAGCAGCATTTGCCGTAAAAGAGCGCAATCTTGCGGCGACAAACTTAAAATTGCACCACTGTCCTATGGTAAGACCAATTGCAATCCATGAGGCAGAAAGACCAGTTAGATACAAAGCACCAGGTAGGCCCATCAAAAGCCAGCCTGACATATCGGAGGCACCAGCTGAGAGCGCAGTTACAAACTTGCCCAAGCGTCTGCCACCTAATACATAATCACTTAAGGATGAGGTCGAGCGTGCGGCAATAATACCTATGACCAGCATGCCAAAGATGTATACGATAAAGGTTGTGGTTGTTGTAAACATGAAAAAACCTAATTATTTGCCCAAACGCTTCTTTAAATTTTGCTTTATCTTAGCAAAAACTTATAAGGAGACAATTTTACTGTGACTTTGCCTACATTTTGGGCAAATTTTTAAAAATAAATGCCTGCATGCACTTTTTTGCACAAAAAAGGCCTCCGTTTGAGGAGACCTTAAATAAGGATAAAAAGCGCTTTAAGCGAGGTTCTTTAAAAGACCTGCAAAGCCATCAGAGAGAATGGGGAAGACAAAGCCAGTCTTGGCATTTAAGTCATTCTTTTCAATATGGAAGGTATTAGCACCACGCTCACGCTTCCACTGCGCAGTGGCTAGACGCTTGTAATAGCGAATGACAAATTCCTTAAGATCGGCGCGAGTAAACTCCTTAAATTCACCCTCCAAGGTATCCAAAATACGCTTAGGTGCAAACAAGGAGCCCTGCTGTAGCTCATGAATTCTATCTAAAATAACATAAGGCATGAGATCGCGCTCGTCAGTCTGGCCAGGCTTTAACTCTGCAGTAGGTGCTTGCTTAGCAATATAAT
The DNA here is from genome assembly GCA_963639245.1 of Bacteroidaceae bacterium. GTDB lineage: Bacteria > Pseudomonadota > Gammaproteobacteria > Enterobacterales > Succinivibrionaceae > Succinivibrio. The sequence continues at coordinate 4,880 of CAVHVI010000117.1, read as the reverse complement.
CCATCTGCGGCAAATTAAGCTTTACATCACCATCGACGATCAAACCATGATCTGCGATATAGCGATTAATCTTCAAAATTCTGCTCTTAGAGATGTCCCCAATAGGAGCCAAACCACCTGCAGTATCACCATCCATAGTGCAATAGCCTACGGCATCCTCAGATGCATTGCAGGTTGTAAGCAGAAGCTTGTTATAGCGGTTGGCGATCATCCAAATACCAGGGGCACGGCAACGAGCCTGAATATTTTGTAAGGTAAGATCATCCTTTTCCCAAGATAGCGGCGTATCAGGGGTAGTACCATTTACTACGGCAGTGTAATCCTTGACAAGTTGCGAGATAGACCATTCATAATGTACCGCACCAAGACCAGTTGCAACTTCCTTGGCGGCAGTACGGGTAATGCTACCTGAGACATCAGATCCCTGATAAACAGTGGTCAAGGCCTGAGGCATGATCTGCTCTTTAATATAGCTCTCACAATCCCCATCAAAAGCAGGGACCTCAAAGCCTAAGCCTTCAAGCTGAGACTTAAATACTTCAAAGCCCTGCTCCTGCAAAGCTGCTATTAAGCCATAGCAAACTGCAGTTGCACAAAGACCAGAGTCGGCACCACCTGATAGAGACAAGGCAAAGCCATGGGCACGAGTCTTTAGCATCCAATCATAAAGACCTAAGGCTACGGCACGTACGGCGCAATCATATTCAGGAAGCTCAGGATTTAGACCATCAGCTACGGTAAAAAGTCGAGTTCTTGCAAAGGAGAGACTCTTAGAGCTTGCAATCAAATTGCCATTTTCTGCAATTAAGGCCAAGCCATCATAAATGCTTGAGCCACCTTCACAGCCTAGCAGTGAGGTAGTAACTACGGTAGTCTTTAATACTAAGGATAAGGCGGCTGCGGATACCTCGCGACGGCCTCTTCCAAAGAGCTCAAAGCGCTCAACTGCAGGAGCTATTACAAGATCTGCCCCATCAAGAGCGGGAATATCAGCAGGAGTGAAATAAACACCAATCTTTAAGCCATCAACCTCAAAAATATTTTGAGAGACAAAGGTTTCAGCACCTAAAATAAAGGCTTCCCCTGGAGCTGCAGTGGTTAAATTTCTTACACGCTGATCGCGGCTATCAGTAAAGGAGCTTACTGCACACAAGCCTAAGATCTGATTTTTACGCACTAACACATATGCATCATAGGCACGACCATCAGATCCTGCAATTACAGCACCAACACCTGCAATCACATCCTCAGGAAGTGAGTATTTAAGAGCAAGCACAGCACGAGCAGATTCTGCCATAAAGGCAGGAGCATTGATAATATCGCCACAATCATAGCCAGTGATGGCAAGCTCTGGGAAGGCTACTAGTTTTACTCCCTGAGCTTTGGCCTGTGCACAAACTTCTTGAATACGGGCGCTATTGCCCTCGATATCTAAAGAGACAGTATTCACCTGTCCTGCAGCAAAAAAAGAGTGATCCATATTCAGGATTGAACCTCATCTTAAAAATTTATGCCTACAAAAATAACACAGACAAAGACATGTGATTAACAATGCCCTAAAATAGGCACATTATGATCGACAAAATCGAGCACTACTTTTCGTCATATAAACCATATATGATGTTAGCGATAACAATAATAAAAAGATAAGGCATTTACACATGCACGTGATCTCTGCAGGCCATAGCCGTCATTTAGGCCCTAACATTGAAAGCGACGGTGTTAATTTTTGTATCTGGAGCCCAGGCGCTAAGTCAGTTGAGCTATTGCTTTTTAAACACTCAGCAGATGACGAGCCCGAGGTGATCGTACTTGAAAGCAATATCTTTCGCTCAAATTATTACTGGCATGTAAAGGTATTAGGCATAGAGGCAGGACAAATTTATGCCTGGAGAGTACGTGAGTCACAAGCCTCAGCTGGCGAGCGCGACTCAGTTGTTGTCGGAGCAGTGTTAATCGATCCCTATTCAAGACGCGTGGTATATCCTGAGCACTTTGAGCGTTATCAAAAACTAGAGGATCCTAAATTTACCTTCCGCACCTGCGCTAAAAGTGCAGTGATTGATATTGATGATTATGACTGGGGTGTTGATATCAGCCCCGGCATCTCCATGCGTAAGAGCGTAGTCTATGAGATGCACGTCAAGGGCTTTACCGCATCTGAGACCTCAGGACTTGCTGAGAATATTCGCGGAACCTATCGCGGCCTTATTAAAAAAATCCCTTATCTTGTGGAGCTTGGTATCACGGCTGTTGAATTATTACCGGTATATCAATTTGATGAGCAGGACGCCAAGCCTGGGCACCCTAACTATTGGGGCTATTCACCAGTTTCCTTCTTCGCACCTCACGAGCAGTACTCATCTGACAAGAGCCTCTATGGCCCCTTAAATGAGTTCCGCGATATGGTAAGAGCACTGCATCGCAACAATATCGAGGTTATTCTAGACGTAGTCTACAACCACACCTCAGAAGGTGATGAGCATGGTCCTTGCTATTGCTTTAAGGGCTATGATACCGATAGCTACTATATCCTAGATGAGGAAGGGCGCTACACCAATTACACCGGCTGTGGTAATACCTTTAATGGCAACTCCCCAGTAGTACGTGCCTTAATCTTAGACTCCCTAACCTTCTGGAAGGATAAGATGCATGTTGATGGCTTCCGCTTTGATTTGGCCGCAATTCTTGCACGCGATCAGCACGGCACCCCACTTGCACTATCTCCAACTCTTTTGGACATCGATACCAATCATCACCTTGCAGATACCAAGCTAATTGCTGAGCCTTGGGATGCAGGTGGACTTTATGCATTAGGCAAGATCTCAGGCTCAAGATGGCGTGAGTGGAACGGTCGCTATCGTGACGATGTCCGTTGCTTTATGCGCGGTGACTGTGGCCTCGTTAATAATTTTGTCAATAGAATGTTGGGATCCCCTGATATCTATAACGAGCACAAGGTCGATTCACAAAAATCCTTAAACTTCATCACCTGTCATGATGGCTTTACCCTCTGGGATCTAGTCTCCTATACGCAAAAGCGCAATGAAGAAAATGGCGAGAACTCCATGGATGGCTGTAATTGCAATTTCTCAGCAAACTACGGCATCGAGGGTGAAACTGATGATATTGAAGTAAATGCCATACGTCTGCGTCAGTGTAAGAATTTCATGATGCTGACCATGATGTCCTTTGGCGTGCCCATGATACTCATGGGAGATGAGGTTTTAAGAACTCAGCGTGGCAACAATAACGCCTACTGCCAAGATAACGACATTTCATATTTTAATTGGGATAGCCTAAACGATCCAAAGTGTGCAGAAATGCTGGAGTTTACCAAAGCAACGGTAAAAATGCGTCGCATGAGCTTTGCTGGTACCCAGCGCTATGCCTCTCATGGCACGCTGATGCTAAACCGCGCCTTAAGAAACTCATCTTTGCAATGGCACGGAGTTAAGCCCTTCCAGCCTGATTGGTCTGATCAGTCTCACTCAGTGGGCATGCTCTTATTCTCTCAGCCCTCTGGCTATTACATCTATATCTTCGTAAACGCTTGGTGGGATGATCTGGTAATTGAGCTACCGCCATCCCCCGCAGGCTCGCAAAATCCTTGGTATAAGATCGTAGATACTGCAGCCAAATCAGGCGATATTCCCTCGCTTACTAACACCGTTAATATGAAGAAGTCTTCAGCAGGCGATCTGCTACGCGTGAAGGCACGCTCAGTTATCATGTTCATAAGCCCCAACTGCTAATTAAGGAAAATCATGGCAAACAAGGAGTTAACTCAAGAGGAAATCCAAAAGCGCGAAAGAATGCGTAAGAATTTACGCCTTTTGGCTTTGGCCGCAGCCTGCTATTACTTCATCTCTGCAGGCTTTTCCTTCTATGAAGATTCTCAGGCAGAAAAGGTACGTGTAGTAAAGGAGATAGATAACCCCTTCTCCTCTGAAAAGGACTTTACTTCCGTATTTGCAACTGCCTTAAATGAAGGTCCAGTTGAGGCCAAGGCCCTTGAAGATGGCTCAGGCTTTTATTTAACTGCCAAGGATGGGAGTAGCGATATTTCATCCTTTAACGAAGATGGCAAGCTTGCGGCAGTGATCTTCGAGGCTCCCTTTGATGAGGGCTTATCGCAGGATGAAATGTTGCGCCTGCGTGCCTTTTTAAAGGCCTGTGAAAATACTAGCGTTGATGAGACTATAGATAAGATAATTGAAGTCTTGAAGCTTGATAAGAAAAGCGTAAGCGATCTTATCGATGGCATGGGCGCTGGCTCTAAGTATGTGCAGTACACCATGACTATAGTCGATGGTAAAAGGGTACAAATCAAAGCGGTAAGACATAATTAGGCATTTTTAAAGTGCGAAGATAAAAGTACAAAGACAGGTGCAGTTAATATATGGGAAGTTACTTAAATACCTCCTGCTATAGCTTCAAACAGATCTTAAACAATAGGATCTATGTTGATAAAACTGCACTTTTAGATCTATTAAACCACTCCCTATCCTCAGATGATGCCTATATCTGCGACAGCAGACCTAGACGTTTTGGCAAATCAACTACGGCTAAGATGATCTGTGCCTATTATGGCGAGGATCAGGATGCATCGGCCCTATTTGCTACCTTAAAGATTGCCTCCTTCCCATCATTTAGAGAGCACCTTAATAAATATCACACCATCTTTATCAACATCACCGATGAGCTAAATGACGCGCACGGTAATGTGGTACGCATGATATCCTCCGTCACCTCTTCGATAAATCAGGAGCTTAAGGAAAGATTTCCTGAGGTGATCTTTAAAAAAACAGACTCTCTTAGGCAGTCCTTTGATGATGTTTTTAATAAAACTCTGCGCCAATTTGTGTTTGTGATAGATG
>CAVHVI010000116.1:0-6874 GCA_963639245.1 Bacteroidaceae bacterium | reverse complement strand
AAAGAAATCTTTAAAGTACAGCTAGTGACCTTCACAGTGTTGCTCTCTGTGTTTCTCTGTCAGAGTATTATTCGCTATGTAAGTAGAGCTGCAACAGGTGAGACTCCCTCTGATGTTGTGTTCTCCATGGTTCTCTATTCGGTGCCATCTATCTGCTATTTGATGCTACCTCTATCCTTGTTTGTAGCTATTATTAGTGCGGTAGGACGCGTGTGCTCAGACTCTGAAATGGTGGTGATGCGCTCTTCTGGCTTTTCAGAATATGCAGTATTAAAGATAGCTTTAATCTTGGCTATTCTTACCTCAATTGTGGCTGCATATAATTCGCTATATCTTATGCCAGAGGCTGCTAGAGCTCAGCAGAGTTTAAAGCTTGCTGCGCAAAATAATCCTCGCTATTTACCTATAGAAAGTGGACGCTTTGTTAATTTCCAGTCTGGTAATAATCGTTACGTGATTTATATCGAGAAAGTCGATGGGCACAGCGCTAGGAATGAGCGCGAGATGGGCAATCTTTATGTGATGAGTAATACCTTCGGTAATGATAGCTCCTTTACGGCATCGGTAAGTGGTCATGTGCAATCAGATGCTGAGGGATATCAGTGGCTTAATCTTGGAAAGGGTAATCGCTATGAGCGCGATAGTGCGCATGATTCATATCGCAGTATTTCTTTTGATACCTTCAAGCTTCCTGTAGGCTTTGATAATTCCTCAGAGGATGATAATAGCGAGGTTAGTATGCTATCTACTAAGACGCTGATGAATTCTGATGATGGTCAATACAAACTTGAATTACAATGGCGTATGGCCCCTATATTTGCGGTTATCATTCTAACTATGATCGCTGTTCCTCTATCCATGGTTAATCCACGTCAAGGTCGTTTCTCAAGATTGTGGCAGGCAATTTTAATCTATGCCTCCTACTATCTGTTATTGCTGGCCTTCCGCAATATGATAAATGCAGGGCGCATGTGGATAACTCCTGGTCTTTATTTGGTACCGGTGATCTTCTTTATCATTGCCGCAATTCCTTTGAATATGCGCGATAAGTGGCATCGTATTAGAACTAAGGCTTAGTAAACAAGGCTCTCCAGAATAGATTTAAGAGAGCCTTTTTTTTAAACGACGATGGAGCCGGAGCCACTAACACTTGTCTTTTTACTGATATTCCAAGGGTAAAAGAGCATTTAGAGCTTCTAGGCGCGGGAGATGCAATTTTGTATCTGCCCCCTATCGCAGGTATCGCTAGATGCACAGAAGGTATTCACTACATGAGTCTTACCTTGTCTTTATTTTTTCTGTAGGGGAAGCGGCTACTGATTTTTCGTCCTCTGATGATTTTTTTGATCTGTTGAAAACTTCACAGGTTTAGTGGGAATTTTGAGAGTTTCCCACTAAACCTAAATGGTGCTTTTTAGCTTAAAAAGCAGGATCAGTTTTTTTCTTGTAGATATTACTCATCACTGCAACCTGCTCCATAGCTCTTGCTATGATGGCTGAGGCATCAGATCCTGATGAGATAAATTGGAAGCCTAGATCATGCCAGAAGGCTATATCCTCTGCGCCACCATAGGCTGCGGCAACGCCGATTGGACGATTGGCCGCTTTACATTTCTCAATTGCAATCTTCATAAGCTCTACCACCTTAGGATGCTTGGTCTCATTTAAAAGCCCAATTGAGCCTGAGAGATCGCAAGGGCCTACGATGAAACCATCACAGCCTTCAACCTTGAGCATATTATCAAGATCGTTGATGGCGTCTACATGCTCAAGCTGAGCAAAGCGGCACATAGCATCAGGTGCATCCTTAATGTATTGCATCATGTCAATGCGCCCATAGCCACAGGCTCTTCTTGGACCAAAGCCTCTTTTACCTAATGGCGGATATAGGCAGGCATCCATAGCCTTTTTAAGCTCAGCGGCGCTATTGACGTTAGGGAAGATGATGCCATCAGGTCCCATTTCCAAAATACGTTTAGCCAAAAAAGGCTCATTTTGAGGAACGCGCACGATAGAGGCTGCACCACCTGCTTTACAGGCGATGATGTGATTGAGCACTGTTTCATAGTCAAGAGCCTGATGCTCGGTATCCACCCATATGAAGTCAAAGCCACAGGCTGCGACCATCTCAGAGATACATGGCTCAGCTAGATCAACCTCAAAGCCGATCAGATCCTCACCTGCAAGAAGACGCTGTTTAAACTTATTCATATCCAAACCTCATGCTTACTTTTCGTCAGCTTGGGCTTTATCAAGGGCCTCTTGAGCCTCTTTAATTGCCTTAGCATCCTCATCTTCGGCAAGGAACTTTGCCTTCTGTTCATCCATCTTGCGAGTGATCTCTCCTCCTGAGGTGATATCTAATACTGCATAGATCACGTCACGAATTGAGTAGATGACCATGAAGAATGCTGATAGCGGGATGCATGAGTAGAACCATGACATCTTAACTACTGCAGGTAGGGTAAAGGTGGCCTTTACATTAGTCTTCATGCAAAGCTTGATACCAAAGAATAGGATCACAGCATAGGTAATTAGCATGATGACAGTTGAGATCAATCGGCAGTAGCGACCAGATGCTTTGCCATGCATCTTATCAACTAGGATATCAACCATGAAATGCTCACCAGTGCGGACGAGTTCGGCTGCTGATAAGAAGATCATCCACACGAGGAAGAATTGAATGATTTCATCTATCCATGTCGGGTTCCAGGTGATGAAGGAGGCACGGGTCAAGATGTTCATGAGGAACAGGGTAAATACCACCATGAGGCAAAAGCCTGCAAGGGTACGGCAGATCTTACCTGCCATGTTTTCACATTTGAAATAAGCGTTCATGATCACTCCTTAAATTCCATAGCCTAGGTAAGTAGGAAGCCAAGTGGTGAGAGGCTCAAAGAAGGCCACTAGCAGTGTTACGAAGATCATGATGCCAACGAAAGGAACTGCGGCCTTACCGATCTTCATGACCTTTTCATGCGTAATGGAGGACATTACGTAGAGGTTTAATCCAACAGGTGGCGTTAGCACACCGCAGGCTAGGGCAATACACATCATGATTGCTAGCTGTACTGTTGGGAAATGATAAGCAACTGCTAGCGGATAGAAGATAGGTACGGTGATAAGCAAAATTGCGGTACCTTCCATAAAGCACCCCATAATGAGTAGCAAGATGATGATCATTACAAGGATAGGAGTAATGCTTGAGAAGGTATCAACCATCTGCTGTACCACCATGTGGGGGATACGGGTTTTAAGCAATACGTGTTGGAAGAAAGCGGCGGTAGCGATCACGAACATGATCTGGCCTGTGGATTTGGCAGTAGCCCAGAAGATGCCCGGTAGATCAGCAATCTTAAGCTTTTTATACTTAAACATGCCTAAGAGCATGGCATAGAAGGCGGCCACAGCTGCAGCTTCAGTTGCAGTAAATAAGCCGATAAAAATACCACCTAATACGATCACCGGAATTAAAAGAGCCCAAATAGCCTTGATGCCAAGCTGTACACGCTCTTGCATGGGAACTGCTGGTACTTTACCAAAGTTAGAACGTCTGGCCTCAAAGCTTGCATAGAGGATAAAGAGTAAACCAGTTAGGATACCAGGGATAGCACCACCTAAGAAGAGGGCGTTAACTGAGGTTCCCGGAACTAAGGATGCAAATAGAATTAGGGTAATTGATGGCGGAATAATAGGTCCTAAGCCACCACCTGCGGCAATGGCTGCGCAGGAGAAAGGTTGATCGTAACCAGAGCGACGCATTTCTGCAATTGCAATCATACCCACACCGGCGGCAACTGCTGCAGCAGATCCTGACATTGCGGACATGATCATGCAGGAGGCAATTGCGGCATTGGCAAGACCGCCCCAGCGATGTCCAAGGCAGGCTCTAGCAAAAGCGAAGAGATCCTTTGAGACACCACCCTTGTTCATAAAGTTGCCCATGAGCAAGAAGAAGGGAATGGCCATCAGAGTAATGCCTTTTACCTGATCATACATCGATGATGGTAGACGCACCATGTTATTAAGATTGGCCTCACCCATACCAAAATAGGTAGCAATTGAAATGAAGGCCATACTGCCTGCGGTGCTGACACCTATGAATAGTGTCAGCAGCACGCCGAAAAACATAATGAACATTATCATAGTTGTAGTAGTCCCAACTGGTTACAAAAAAAGCACGATCCAACGCCTGAATCGTGCTTTACAGGCAGAAAATTATCTGCAAAACAAACAGTTATTTATTTGATAGCCTTCAAGAGGTTGTCGAGCTCTTCCTGACCTGAAAGCTTAGCAATCTTCTCATAGGCAGGTTTCATCATGTCCTTGAAGCTCTGCTTATCAACTTCAGTGACGTTCATGCCCTTTTCCTTAAGCTTGCCGATGATCTCGCTTTCCTGGCCAGAAATTAAGGTACGGGTTAGGTTCTGAGCATCGATGCCAGCCTTTTTGATAACTTCCTTAAGCTCATCACTCATCTCATCAAATTTATCCTTATTGATGAGCAGCGCCTGCATGTCAAAGAAGTGACCAGTTAAAGCTAATTGATTCTGGCATTCAAAATAGGAGTCAGCTAAGATGGTTGCAACAGGATTTTCCTCAGCGTCAACTACACCCTGCTTTAATGACTGATAAAGCTCAGAGTAAGCAATGGTTTGGGTATTAGCCTGTAGGGCGTCGAAGGTTGCAAGCAAGCCTACAGAGCCTGGAACACGGATCTTAACACCCTTAAGATCTGAGGCCTTGGTAACTTCGATATCTTTGGTGGTGACATGACGGAAGCCATAGTCAAAGACTCCAAGAGGAACCATGTTCATCTTGTCCTCAACATCATCCTTCATCCAAGGCATGATGTAGTTATCGATGGTGGCATGAGCCTGATCGTAATCCTTAAAGAGGAAAGGTGCACCAAGAGCTGCAAGCTTTGGTACATAGGTAGTCATGTTGGATTGTGAGGCTACAACTAAATCAACATCGCCGCCGTTGAAGCACTGATCAAGCAAAGCAGGCTGATCGCCTAATTCACCTGCAGGATATACCTCAACCTTCACCTTGCCTCCGGTCATTTCGCTTACTTCCTTGGCAAAGAGGAGGGCTGCTTGGTTGTGAGCATGAGAGGCTGCTGCGGTGTGGGCTAAAGAGAGCTTCATTGATTCAAATTCAGCGGCATTAGCACCATTCATGACAAACATGGTGCAGGCGGCTACAGCTGCGGCAATTAAGGTAGTCTTAGTTTTCATAGTTGAACCTCGATGTTGTTTGGTTGTTTGATGTTGTATATGGCTCTTACCTAGGCAGAGCCATTAATTAGTTATAATTTGATGCCAAGCTCTTCTACGTAGCTTGCGGTTAAATCCTTAAGTGCTCTTACCTCTTCCTTAAAGGTTTCAGTAAGACCTGAGGCGTCCTTAGTTCTAGTACCAGTGGTCATGTTGATGCCCTCGTACTTGCCTAAGTAATATTTGGCATTAACAGGATAATACTGACGCTCAATAAGTGATGTGATCGTTAGCAAGTCTTGAACCTTTTGGGCCTTAGGATCATTTAGATTGTCACAAAGCCAAGCATAAAGCTTCATCTGGAAGGAGGCCATAACGCCACAGAAGCCCTCACAGCCTGCAAGGATGGAATCACGCAAGGTTGAGGTATTAGCGTTGTAGATCTTAAGCTTGGTGCCGGAAACAGCTGCAGCACGTTCTTTGAGAAGGGCTAAATCACAGCAGGTGTCTTTTAAGAAATGGAAACGACCAGTTTCGGCACACCATTTTAGGTTTTCGGTGGTAACGAGTCTCTTGTAAGGATAGGGGCACTCATATAAGCCTAAAGGTAGATCCTCTGGCAATACCGCCATAATCTTCTTTAAATTCTCAAGCCATACAGCATCGCTCTCATCTTCCTTAGCAAAGCGATTGGTGATGAAGATCAAGGCATCAGGCTTGAGAGCTGCAATTGCCAAAAGCTCATCCTTTTGATCTTCAAAGGAGTCGGAGATATGACCTGAGACGATGACTGGAACGCGGCCGTTAGCAGTTTCCATTACGGTTTTGGCAATGTTGACGCGCTCTTCCTTTGATAGGAAGAACATTTCAGATGACTGGCAGTCAGAGAAGAGACCTGAGCAACCATTGTCGATGTACCAATTCGTAAGAGCCTTTAGAGCCTCATAATCTACTGCTTTTGCATCTTGGGTGAAAGGGGTTAGCATTACCGGCCATGCACCACCTGGGAATTTGATATCAGCCATATATCCTCGCAAAGTTAGCTAAAATGTTTCTATGTATTTAGCTTAGTTCTCAAGTGACTATCCTTCCATAATTAAACAGTTCAAAACTATAACGATTTTCATATTATTAGGCTTTGCTTTCAAAAATGTGATCTTTAGCATACTAAGACACAATCTGAGATTAGCCTTTGAATAAATCGTACTTATACGTGAGATTTAATAGATATTAAGGAGGTAATTGCTTAGAAAGAGTTTAAAGAAAGTTATGACAATATTTGCCTAAATGGCTTTATAGGGGAGTACAAGCGGTTACGGAAGAAGAATTTTTTACAGTTGCTACAAAAGATTAAAGGCGAGGTGTTTGGTCTATGCTTAGAGGCAAGATAAATTAAGAAAGTGCGAGCATGCCTGAGGAATTAGCTATTCTGTCAGTCTTTGCTTTAAGAAAATGCGCTGATTTTAAACTTTAAGCTTTGGATAACAATAAGTTATGGAGAATACTTTGAGGAAAATTTGAAGCAAAAAAAAAGGTTGCTTTAGGCAACCAATTTTAGATGGTCGGTGATGAGGGATTTGAACCCTCGGCCCCTACCTCCCTAAGATAGTGCGCTACCAGGCTGCGCCAATCACCGACAACGGCATGCATTATAC
>CAVHVI010000115.1:0-7052 GCA_963639245.1 Bacteroidaceae bacterium | reverse complement strand
GGATAAAAAATGGCAATACACAGGCTTTTTGAGCTACATGCTCCCTTTACACCATCTGGTGATCAGCCAGAGGCTATTGAAAAATTAGTAAACGGCATTGAGCAGGGCTTTCATGATCAGACCCTTTTAGGTGTTACAGGCTCTGGTAAGACCTTTACCATGGCATCTATCATTGCCAAGATGAACCGTCCGGTAATGATACTTTCGCATAATAAAACCCTAGCAGCCCAGCTCTATGGTGAGATGAAGGAGTTTTTCCCCAATAATGCGGTGGAGTATTTTGTCTCCTACTATGATTATTATCAGCCTGAGGCCTATGTCCCATCATCTGATACCTTTATTGAAAAGGATGCTCAGGTAAATGATCATATCGATCAGATGCGACTTTCTGCAACTAAGGCCCTTATGGAGCGGCGCGATGTGATCGTAGTATGTTCGGTGTCGGCCATTTATGGCTTAGGTGAGCCTGAGACCTACCTTAAGATGATGCTCCATATAAGCCGTGGCGAGTTTATCGATAGAGAGAAGATCTTAGATCGCCTCGCAGCTCTTCAATACACTAGAAACGATTTAGGCTTTGAGCGTTCAACTTTTAGAGTGCGTGGGGATGTGATTGATGTCTATCCATCAGATTCTGATGGCTATGCCATACGCATTGAGCTTTTTGATGACGAGGTTGAAAGCCTTAAGCGCTTTGATCCCTTAACTGGGGAAATCACAGCCGATCTCCCACGGGTAACCATTTTTCCAAAAACTCACTATGTAACTCCCAAAAGCATACTTGATAAGGCCGTTGAGGATATCAAGCTTGAGCTTAATGACAGATGTAAGTGGTTTTTAACGCAAAATAAGCTACTTGAGGAGCAAAGGCTACGTGAGCGTACCCAATATGATATAGAAATGATAAATGAGCTTGGCTACTGCTCGGGTATTGAAAATTACTCACGCTACCTCACCGGACGCAAAGAAGGAGAGCCACCTCCTTGTCTTTTTGATTATCTGCCTGATGATGGCTTGCTATTTATAGATGAATCGCATGTAACGGTGCCGCAAATTGGCGCTATGTTTAGAGGCGATCATAGTCGTAAGGAATCCTTGGTAAATTTTGGCTTTAGACTACCCTCGGCCTTTGATAATCGTCCTTTAAAGTTTGAGGAGTTCTCAGCATTACAGCCTCAAACTATCTATGTATCGGCAACTCCTGCAGATTATGAGCTAGAGCGCTCAAGCCAAATTGCCGAGCAGCTAATTCGTCCTACAGGTCTATTAGATCCTGAAATTGAGGTAAGACCAGTTGCAACTCAGGTTGATGATGTGATGTCTGAGATCAGAGCTCGTGCCAAATGTAATGAGCGTGTATTAGTTACCACCTTAACTAAAAAAATGGCCGAGGAGCTTACCTCATATCTTGATGAGCATGGGATTAGAGTTAGATATCTGCATTCTGATATCGATGCTGTGGAGCGTATGGAGATCATAAGAGATCTTAGATTAGGGGAGTTTGATGCCTTAATTGGTATTAACCTTTTGCGTGAAGGCCTTGATATGCCTGAGGTGTCATTAGTTGCCGTGCTTGATGCTGATAAGGAGGGCTTTTTAAGATCCTCACGCTCTCTTATCCAAACCGTTGGGCGTGCGGCGCGTAATGTGCGCGGTAAGGCTATCTTCTATGCCGACAAGCTCACGGACTCGATGAAGCTTACTATTGAAGAGACCTCTCGTCGCCGTCAGATCCAAATGCAGTTTAATCAGGATCATGGGATCACACCTAAGCAGATTGAAAAGAAAATAACTGACATCATGGAGCTTGCCATCAATGATACGGCCTCCTTTAAGGCACCTCAGGATAAACGCAAGAGTGGTCCTAGCAGAAAGGAGTGGGAGGCTAAGCATCAAAAGGAACTGCTTGATCCTAAGGCCTTATCAAAGAGAATTGATGAGTTACAAGAGCAGATGCTAAAGCTTGCAAGAGATCTTAAATTTGAAGAGGCGGCGGCTGTACGTGATGAAATGCAGGAGCTACAACAGCGTCTATTGATGCTACCTGGTCGAGATTAGCTTGCCAAAATTTAAAAAGTCCTATGGAAATTTCCCTAGGACTTTTTTGAGCCTTAGAGCTTACTTGTTATTTTGCCTGTAAATGCGACGAAGCTCGGTTGCAAGATAATCAAGCACCGCCTTTAAATCCTCTTCATCCATGTCATCGCTGGTATCTACCTGAGAAATGGAGCCTAAGGTGTTCATAAAATCCTTAAGATTATCATCGTGGATCTCATGCTCAACTATACCCTGAGCATTAACTGCCAGGCCTAGATTTAATCCAGTTGCAAGATCGGCTAGGGTTTTAAGCTTGACGCTATTTTTGGCCGTTTTTTTTGGATAGAAAAAAGGATCATCAGCACTTGATGCAAGCTTAGTGCGAAGTTCTAGAGCTAGGTTTGTAATAAAAGCGGTAAAGGCTCCTGGTAGTGGCATACCACCGTTTAAGATATCAGCAACTGCTTTGCTAAGAGTAGGTGAGCCTATTTCACAGCCTCTTGCAATCACGCCCTCGATGAAGCCTAGCCACTGATAGTGATCCTCGTTTACGCCTAAATGGCTTAGATTTACCATGATGTCGTCAAAAGATGTGATGGTCGTTGCCATGAATAATCCCCATATTTTTGCCAAAAGATGTGAATATCGCATATAATACGCTAGCTTTTTCACAATTTGGGATCTTACCATATGCATCCTATGCTTAATATTGCTGTGCGTGCGGCGCGTGCAGCGGGAAACTTAATCGCCCGCAATTTAGGTCAGCAGGGGCAATTCTCTGTTGAAGAAAAGAAGAAGAACGATCTCGTCACTGATATTGATCGTGAGTGTGAGCGTACTGTTATTTCTATCTTGCAGAAGTCCTTCCGTGATCACGCTTTCTTAGGTGAAGAATCAGGTATTACTGGCAATAAAGATTCTGAGTATGTATGGGTAATCGATCCTATTGACGGTACCACTAACTTCGTACAAGGAATTGCTCAGTGTGCAGTTTCCATCGCCTTACGTCACAATGGCAAGGTAGAGGTTGGTGTCGTTTTCGATCCTTTCTTAAATGAAATGTTCACCGCAGCTCGTGGTGAAGGCGCTATGCTAAATGGTCGCCGTATTCGCGTCGGCGCTCGTACCTCCTTAGATGGTGCTATTATCGGTACCGCTTTCCCCGTACGCTTCCGTGAGCGCATGCTCCCTTATCTTGAGTTATTTGGCCGTATGCTTGATAACTGTGCTGATATCCGTCGTATGGGCGCGGCCTCATTGGATCTGTGCTATGTAGCATGTGGTCGTTATGATGGCTTTTTTGAGCAGGGACTTAAGGATTGGGATTTTGCCGCAGGTGAGATCATCATCCGTGAGGCCGGTGGCATGCTAACTGATTTTGCTGGTACTCCCAACTATACTAAGACTGGAAATATAGTTACCGGAAATCCTGCAGTATTGAAGTCTATGTTGCAGGTCTGTGATCCACAGAATTTAGCAGCTATCTTGCGCTAATTTTAAAATATCTCAAAGCTAAGCTCTCCTAAAGTTCCTTATGGAGAGCTTATAGCCAAATTCCTCATTAGCTTTTCCCCTCTTTTTACTTTTCAGAATCCCCATCTAAAACTTAATACCCCCATTTTTTATCGCCCGAGCATAGCTTCCATTTAGGGCAGGGCTTAACATACCTGCTATGGCCATACCTTGAGCTTTTGATGAAAGTCCTAGATTTAAGGGTTGGGCATTTACAAAAAGATAGGCAAAAAAAGCAAAGCTTAAAGCCTCGAGGGCATCAGGATCGGCACCGTATTCTGAACACGTAACTACCTTTACTCCAAATGAGGCACATTTTTTAGTAAAGAGCTCAAGGAGCAACGGATTTTTAGCTCCACCCCCGCACAGTATCAACTTGCCACCTGCAAGATGATGATGTTTGAGCTCATTAAATAGAGCTGAGCTAGCGGCGTTTACTGTAAGCTCTGCTAGGGTTGCCATGAGATCATTTATGCAAAGCTCTCCTGCTTTAACCAAAGCTATTTCATCTTTGATAAATTCCTCATTAAAAAGCTCTCGGCCAGTTGATTTGGGAGGATTTTTTAAAAAGTAGGGATGAGATAAATATTTTTTAAGTATGGCCTCTTGTACTTGTCCTCCCTTAGCACAGCTTGCATCCAAATCATAGGCAGTGTTCAAAAACATACGTGCGCATAGATCTAATAGAGTATTTGCAGGTCCCGTGTCAAAGCCTGAGAGTATCTCTCCTTTGGGGGATAAGATAGTAATATTGGCAATACCTCCTAAATTTAGGATATAGCTAGGCTCTTTGTCATTTGAAAAAAAGCCAGCATTAAAAGCAGGAGTTAGCGGTGCTCCTTCTCCTCCTAAGGAAAGATCGGCTGCTCTAAAATCACTAACTACATCGATGCCGGTAGTATTGGCCAAAAGCGCAGCATTGTTAAGCTGAATGGAAAATCCATCCTGGGGGCAGTGTCTTACTGTTTGTCCATGTGACCCTATGGCTTTGATGTCTGTGGCTTTAAGCTTAGTCTTTTCAAGTAGCATCTTTACGCATTGAGCTTGAGCCTTAGCAATAATGATCCCCGCACAGCCTGCTTGCTCTATCTCGTTCTCTCCCTTTTTACAAAGTGAGTTTAAGAGAGCCTTTTCATCAGGAAGCCAACGTCTAGATACCTTTGCCATTACCTGCCTATGTCCTTTTTCAAAGGAGGCAAGCACGGCATCCATAGCATCGATAGAGGTTCCAGACATAAGGCCGATGAAGAGATTTTGATTTGGGGAGTTGCTCATAGGAGATGATTGATATTTCAATAAAGCTTTGCTTAGCCTTGCACATGCACGGTGCACAATTGTTGTGCTTAGATTAGTCGTTTAAGTATAGCATCTTGATTGTTCAAATCTGTTAATATATGCGCGTTTAAAAAAAGGTTGATTTCATATTGGACGGAACGGGCAGTAAGGTGCAGTTCCCAAAGTTCCAGGCCTTGTAAGTACAAACTTTAAAGAATTGCATATACGGAGAATACCGATGGTAGATGTTGAGACCCAACTGCGTGAGATTGCGCGTGGTGCAGAAGAGATCATTCCTTTAGATGAGCTTAAAAAGAAGCTTGAAAGTGGCAAACAGCTAGTGATTAAGCTTGGTATGGATCCTACCGCACCTGACATTCATTTGGGCCATACTGTGATCTTAAATAAGCTTCGTACCTTCCAAAAATTTGGCCACAAGATCGTTTTGATTATTGGTGATTTTACTGCATCAATTGGTGATCCCTCAGGCAAGAATGCTACCCGTCCAGAGCTTTCTCGTGAGCAGATTGAAGTTAATGCTGCTACCTATAAAGAGCAGGTCTTTAAGATCTTGGATCCTGAGTTAACTGAGGTTCGCTATAACTCCGAGTGGTGCAATGCCTTAGGCGCTATCGGTACTATTCGTTTAGCCTCAAAGCTTACCGTTGCTCGTATGCTAGAGCGTGACGATTTCTCTAAGCGTTTTTCCTCTCAGCAACCCATTGCTATTCATGAGTTCCTCTATCCTTTATTCCAAGGCTATGATTCAGTTGCACTAAAGTCTGATGTCGAGCTTGGTGGCACCGATCAGAAATTCAATTTGCTTATGGGCCGTGAGCTACAAAAGGATGCCGGCATGGAGCCTCAGTGCGTGCTCATGATGCCCTTGCTTGTAGGCTTAGATGGTGTAGTTAAGATGTCAAAGTCTAAGCACAACTACATCGGCATTACTGAAGAGCCTAAGGAAATGTTTGGCAAGGTGATGTCAATTTCTGACGAGCTCATGTGGAATTACTATACTTTGTTATCAGAAAAGAGCTTAGATGAAATCGAGGCTATCAAGCAGCAATGCGCAAGTGGTGCCATGAATCCTCGTGATGCCAAGATTGAGTTAGGTCGTGAGATCGTAGCTCGCTTCCATGATGAGGCTGCCGCTAATGCTGCCGTTGAGGGCTTTAAGAGCCAATTCCAAAAGGGTGCTATGCCTGATGATATAGCTGAGGTTAGCGTTGAGAATAAGGGCAAGATCGCCAATTTGCTCAAGGATGCAGGTCTTGTGGATTCAACCTCTGAGGCCTTGCGTATGATCAAAGCTAAGGCCGTCAAGCTTGATGGTCAGGTGATAGCTGATGCTAATATGGCTCCCTGTGATGGTATTTGGCAGGTAGGTAAGCGTCGCTTTGCTAAGGTAACTGTCAAATAATAACTGCAAAAATAGTCTGTGCATCGATAATTTAAGGAAGTTAAGGAGTAGCTCATGACTCAGGATGAATTGAAGGTAATGGTGGCTAAGGAAGCCTTAAAATATATCCCTAAAGAGGGTGTATTAGGTGTGGGCTCTGGCTCTACTGTGGTCAAGTTTATTGAGCAGATCGGCTTAAATCACGTAAATGTTGCGGCAGCCGTTTCAAGCTCTAATAAAACTACTTCTTTACTTGAGGAGCGTGGTATTAAGGTATTAGATCCTAATACTGTCGAGCCTTATGAGGTCTATATTGATGGTGCCGATGAGGTCGATCCTGATTTTCATATGATCAAGGGCGGTGGTGCCTGCTTAACTCGTGAGAAGATCCTAACCTCTATGGCGAAAAAGTTTATCCTCATTGTGGATAAGTCAAAGCTAGTTTCAGTATTAGGAAAATTCCCACTTCCAGTTGAGGTGATCCCCATGGCTCGTGAGCAGGTTATCCGTAGCTTAAGAAAGTTAGGCGGTGATCCTGTTTTGCGTAAGGATTGCATCACTGACAATGGCTGTGAGATTGTCGATGTTAAGGGCTTAACTATTGATGATCCGGTGGCCCTTGAAGATAAGATTAATGCCATTCCTGGTGTGGTTACCGTAGGTCTATTTGCTCGTCGTGGTGCCGATGTGATCCTCTATGCCACCGAGGATGGTGTGCAGGTTATAACTAAGGATTAAGCCTAATTCTATTTATCCTAAGGCCTTTGAGATTTAAAGCTCTCAAGGGCCTTTTTGATTTCATTTCTCTTAAAATTTACTTATATTT
>CAVHVI010000114.1:0-7061 GCA_963639245.1 Bacteroidaceae bacterium | reverse complement strand
GACGAGGAGCGTAGATGTGGGGAGTTTTAGGAGGGCTAGAGGTTCCTTAAGATAAGCACCTAGGATCATTACGCGATCTTGAAAGTACTTTACGCGATCTCAGAGGATCTTTGTAGTTTATAACGGCCTTTTAAAGCCAAGACAAAATTTCACGATTTAAGATGTTATTCCAAAGAGAAAGCTTACACGTAGCAAAATATTCACCTCAAACTTAGGCCGTTTTCGTCCTAAGTTCGAGGTAAACCTATGCTTAGGTGGCGTAATACCTATTCCCCAACCTATTTGATAAGAGGATCTACTAGAATACGATGCCACCTTGAACATCTAGCAGTAAGTGCTAGAGCACAAGAAAAGCCATATCGTTATCAAAAATGGCTCATCCCTCGGCGTTAAAATCTAAGGGAACGCACAGTTTGCCAAGATCCTCACCGCACGTTCTGATAACAGGCAAAAGACCTCTGACAAATTCTTAGCTTGATTAAGCAATGCTCCTTAATCTAATCAGCAAGCAATCTTGCTGCATCAAAGCCGTTTAAATGCTCCTGAACCTTACCACCGTGAGCACCTAACAAGGAGGCGATGTCATCTGCAAGAGCTGAGGCTTTGCTAGGATCAACTGCACTTGCCTCATGCTGAGATTTAGCAATTACACTACCTTGAAGCTCTACGACCGCCGCATCCTTACTGTAAAGACCTAGCTGCACATCGTTATGCTCCTGCTTTAAGGCAGTAGTTGAGGTGTAAACATTAGTATTGGAGCCTACAGAATTTACCTGATTAATCATTTTTCTCTCCTAGTTTACTTTTTTAAAGATAGTCAAATAATGACGAACCATTAATAGTTGAAAATACTGAACGCGCGACGCTTAATGCCTGTTGATCTTGCACAATATCAGATGCAGCTTCAAAGGCATCTACCTCGGTAATATTGGCTCTAGCAGTAGTCTTAATAGTCTGCAAGGAATTATCAGAGTTAATAACATTTTCAATTTCCTGCTCACGCGAGCCCACACGTCCTCGGTACATATCGTAATGATCCATGGCATTTTGCACGGATACCTGAGCTTGAGCCATTACATCTGAGAGCTCCTCAGTAGAAAGAGTATCATCACGCAAAGCATCGATATAGCTAGTAAGGGCGTTGAGTATATTGCCCTTTTGGGGCTTATCCAAAGTGATGGTGACCGTTCTATCCTGAGCATCCTCACCATCAGCAATTGAAAATGACATACCCAAGGCCTCAATAGTGCCATCTGATGCTACCTCACCTGATGCAATCTGCGTACCATCTTGAGTCTCAATGCTAAAGGTATTATCGGCAGTGATATTTAAGGTAAGCTCATTGGCGTTAACACCTGTGGGATCATAGTACTTATTAAACACGGCCTCATAATCACTATAGTCACTTATCATGCCGTACATGCCATTGGTATCTCCGGTAATGGAGATACTCTTTGCCAGATCGCAGTTTTCAAAGATATTAAGCCCAGAATCTGAGATCTGTACCGTGACCGATGGCGCTACCTGCACCAAACGCACCTGTCCATCTGCTTGACAGGCATAATGACCATCTGAGGTCTTTTGCATGGTAGCAACCGTGCTTTGCGCACCAGAAAAAATATATTCACCCTCAGCATTTTGGGTGTTCATAAGATCAAAGAGCTGATCTCTTATCTGAATTAAATCCTCGGCAATAGCGTCGCGAGAGGTAATATCATTAGTAGAATCCACCGCTTGAATCAAACGCGTATTGGCACTAGATAACGCCGTCCACATCGATTCTAGCGCAGTCTCCTCCTCAGACATGGTATCTGAGGCAAGCCCTGCATTAGTTGCATACTGCTTATAGGTTGAAATTGAGGCATCATACTTTATTTTTGAGGCCATACCTGAGGGAGCTTCACCTGCAGTTTCAAATTTCAAGCCGGTATTGTATTTAGTAGTAGAGGCATCCAAACGAGAATTAGCCTTTTGCAAATAGGCTAAGTTCTTGTTATAGGTCATGTTGGTTGAAATACGCATAGCCTACTCCTCCTAAAATGCACTAATTAGCGCATCAAAAATGGTTTGTGAGGCCGTGATGATCTTGGCACAGGCCTGATAGGTCTGTTGATACATAAGGAGATTGGCAGCCTCCTCATCAAGATTTACGCCAGACTCGGAGCTATATAATTCTGTAGTCTGCTCCATCTTAGACTCGGCTGCTGATAAATTGGTATCAGCACTATATACGGCAGAGCCTAGTCTTGAGGTTAAGGAGGCATAGCCTTCGGTAAAGCTTACCTTCTCACTACCAGATGATCCTACGGTTTTGCTTGATTTTAAAGATGAGAGCAAATTGCCATTGGTGTTATCTCCTCCACCGTTGGTATTTATCTCAAGCTCAAAGCTATCTCCAGGCTTGATAGTACCGGTAATATTTATTTCGTATCCTGGATAGCCATTAGCGTTAAAGGCTGAGCCATCGACAGCTGTAGCATTGCCAAATAATGATTGGCCCTTGCATGATGCTGGTGCCGTAGCCACTAAATCACCTTGGCTGTTATAGATCCCATAATCACCATCGGCGGTAATAGTCACACGCACTGGGGCATTGGCAGTAAACTCAGGCAGACGCGTAGTTTTATTGACCGTCACGCCCATGTTATCGCCAACAGAGCTCATGGATTCTAGGGTAATTACGGCATTGCCTAAATTGTCAGTCTTGGTAGTTGAGGTACGGATCGCAGCAGCATAAGCCAAATCCTCAGGCTTGGAGATATTTATCTCCGTGGTATAGCCTGAGTGCATGGTAGGCTGAATGTAGAAATTATTCGCACTTGCCTCAAGATCAGCCTCGGATGCATTAAAGCTTAGAGTGATACCAGCATGATCAGTAAGATCGATCACCATATTGCCGTTTTGATCGGTGTTTATCTGGTATTTAGTATTGGCAAGCTCCTGCTCCCTACCATATAAATCACACTCGTAGATCTTAAGCTGACCACCATCAAAGCTTACGCGGTAGTCATTAGCAGTGACATTAGCGCCCTTGCCCTCAACAAAATGCACCATCGCGCTTTGATTACTTTGAGGATCACTACATATGGCCTCTACATCCTCAATATTAAAGATGTTTTCACCTGCTAACCCCTCAAGCGTGAAGCCTGCTTTATTTTGTTCATTTAAGGCATCGGAAAAGGCTACACAAAGACGGCCTAGATCACGCATGGTCTGACGAATTTCGGCACAGCTTTGCAAATATCCCCCCGCCTTACCGCCAATATCGGCATCATTTAAACGTATCCTAGTTTCATCGTTTACAGAGCCGGTGGCATTTTTAAAGGAGAGAGTTACATATTGCTTGGTGGTGTCATATTGATCGACGCTAGTACTCAAGCTTGCATAGGTACTATCGTTTGCAAGAAGTTGACCGTTTCCAGACATGTAAACTGAAATTGAGCCATTTGACTGCGTCACGGTGTTGATCCCCACAAGCTCTGATAATTGTGAGATATAGAGATCACGTTTATCCTGCATCTGCAGGTAGATTTCATTATTTACCGAGCTACCACTAGCATCAATTGATGAGGCTAGGATCTGCTGATTTAGTTTAGTTATAGCTGCTGTCAGAGAATTGACATTGGATACAGCATCATTAACCTTGTCGTTAACTGAGCTTATCTGACTTTGAATTTCTTTATTTAAGGTTTTAAAGCGATTTTGAATTATTTTTAAATCAGCCAATACCTCCTCACGTGAGGAGCTTGAGGTTGGATTTTGAATAGATGATGCTAAGGCATTAAAAAATTTAGTAAAACCTGTAGAGACCGACATATCATCATCTGAGAGCATGCTATCGGTGCTCTCCATACCTGACTTATAGGCCTCATAGAAATTCTTGGAGCCAGTATCTGAATAGAGCTCACGCTGAACGTATTGATTGTAGATACGGCGGGTATCAGTTGCGCCTACGCCCCAATCTATGGTGCTGGTATAGGTCAACGTCTGCTTGCGGGTATAGCCCTCAGTGTTGACGTTGTTGATATTATTGGAAGTGGTGCTAATTAGCTTTTGCGAATTAAGTACACCAAACTTGCCAATTTGTATTAGATCCAGCATCTTTATAATCCCTTATCCGGCATGAATATGCCGCTTTTACCCGCTATTGTGCCTTTACATGCTATTTGTATGCCATAAATGCAATTTTGCGTGAAATATTTTTAAGCTTGGCGGCATAATCAGGATCGGTGGCATATCCTGCACGTGCAATTTCATCAAAATAGCCATCAGTATCAAAGCTCTTAGCAACCGCATTACCATAGCGCGGATTACTCTTAATAAAATCTATGTAATCCCTCATAGAATCTAAGAGATTGGCATAGGAGCGGAAGGATGAAACACGTGACACCATCGTCCCTTCCTCAAACTCAGGCGATGCCAGATCCTCCCTATCGCCCCTCCATGAAGGATCTGCCTTAATACCAAAATAATTATTACCTGCAGGAACATGCTGTCCCCATCCGGTTTCAAGGGCCGCCTGCGCTACTAATACCAAGGGATTAAAGCCCTCTCCCTCTACAGCTTTTAAAGCATAAGGCATAAGCTTTTGTACAAAATCCTCTTGCGATTGAAACATCTTAAGGCTACCTGCGGGCAGATCTTTATAGATGCTCCTTAAGCCTTTGACAAAGCGGGCCTCAAAGGAGGTTGGATCAAGATAGGATGAATAGTCATGTCTGCCATAGCCATCAACCACTCCCTCAGCACGGCTATCATTACTAGGAGCTATTAGTTCCTGCAAAAGCTCCTTGCCCTCATCGCCTAGGGATTTTGAAAATTGCTTGGCTACAAGGTAGGTAATAGAGTTTTTTGAGACCGCGCCCTGCTTTGACATCTGTCCTACCTGCTCTTGAGAGAGCATATCCTCAAACATACGGGAGTATTTGCTATGCAGAGGAGAATCCTCGTTAATTGAAGATACCGATCCACGCATGCCATCAACCCAATATTGAGTTAACAATTGCTCAAACTGCTCAGCAGCGGCCTTCAAGGCCATGGCTCTTTGATGCTTATCACCATTTCCTAGCTCCTTAAGACGTGACATTCCGCGAATATCCGCCTTAAGTCCTATATCGGTGGCATCTCTTGCCTTAAGTAAAGCAGTATCTTCCATAGTTCCTCTTGTGCCAAAGAAATGTTGCCGGCACTTTTAAAGCAGATAAAGCAAGTGATATGCCAAAAACAACTTACCTATTCTTTTGCCCCACGAAGCACAAAAAATTCGATCTAAGGCTCAAAACGGATTATTGACGGCGTCAGAAAATTGCCTAAGCTTTTACATATGGATAAAATGAGCGAGAAATTTTTTCCCCGGAGCCTCTATATGCCATTCTCTGGTAACGTACTTTTACTTGAAGAATTAGAAGATCGTCGTAATACGCTTGAGACCGTGCTGTCCTTCTTAGGCTGTAGCGTACAATGCGGTCAACTTGATGATTGTCTATCCTATTTAGATAGTGAAGATGCCCCTATCGATGCCTGCTTTGTAGGTAGCATGCCTAAAAAGACAGATTTCAGCGCTCTTTTATCAAAGCATCCCCTTGTGCCCTTCATTTTTATAGGAAAGCCTGATGCCAAGGTGACCGCACTTGCAAACTTCATGGGAGCCTTAGATAAGGGCACCGATGAGCAAAATGGTGCGCTTTTGTATGATGACATCGTGTCGCTTTTGCATTTTTGCCAATCCTTCAATTCCATGAAGCAGCTTAAAAAACGTGCTACAGCCAACAACGATAGTCAAAAATACCTCATGAAAAAGCTTCGTGGTCGTGGCAAGGCTATAAGCTTGGTAAGACGCCTTATTGAGCAGGTGGCACCAGTTGATGCAACGGTTTTAATTTTAGGTGAATCAGGAACAGGTAAAGAGGTAGTAGCTCACTCAATTCATGAGCTATCAAAGCGTGCCGCAGGACCTTTTGTGCCGGTAAATTGCGGCGCAATACCAGGAGAGCTTTTAGAATCTGAGCTCTTTGGCCATGAAAAGGGCGCATTTACTGGAGCATTTTCTGCCCATGAAGGACGCTTTGAGCTTGCTAAGGGGGGCACCTTATTTTTAGATGAGATAGGTGATATGCCTCTTACCATGCAGGTAAAGCTATTGCGAGTTTTGCAAGAGCACACCTTCTCCCGCGTAGGCTCCAATAAATTATTAAAAGCCGATGTACGCATCATCGCCGCGACTCATCGCAATTTAGAGAAGATGGTAGAAGAGGGAACCTTTAGACAGGATCTTTATTATCGTCTCAACGTTTTCCCCATCACTACCCCAACCCTTGCCGAGCGTAGCGATGATATTCCCCTGCTCCTACAGCAGCTAACCCATAATTTTGGTGATCCCTCCCACACCACCTTACGCTTTACTCAAGGTGCCATCGAGGCCTTAATGGGCGATCCTTGGAAGGGCAATGTGCGTGAGCTCTCTAATCTTGTAGAGCGACTACTTATTTTGCACCCTAACGAGATCATCGATAAAAATGATCTTCCTCCTCAATATCGTGGCGAAAACATTGAAATAAATCCTATGGCTGAGCGTGAGGCCTTACTTGATGCCTTCTCCTATGAAGATGAGGATTTATCAGATATTATGGCTTCAGCTTCCATCACCTCCCTTCCTACAATGGCAGGCGAGGCTGAAATGGCTAGTGCGTTTATTACCCCCAAGCTTACCGACGAGGGGGTAAATCTTAAGGACATGGTTGCCGATATGGAAATAGGTATGATACGTCAGGCCCTAGAGAAAAGCGGTGGTGTGGTTGCAAAGTCCGCCGAGCTCTTAGGACTTCGTCGCACCACCTTAGTTGAAAAGATGAAGAAATACGTTATTTCCGCGCAGAATTAAGAGGAGAGTATGACTGATATTGCCCATAAAACTATTGCCCAGTATTTAAAGGACAAAACCATACTCATCACTGGCGGTACTGGCTCCTTTGGGAACTGCTTTGTAAAAACCGTACTTGAAAGCTATGATCCTAAGAAGATCATCGTCTACTCCCGCGATGAGCTCAAGCAGTATGAAATGC
>CAVHVI010000113.1:0-7115 GCA_963639245.1 Bacteroidaceae bacterium | reverse complement strand
AATTAAGAGAGTCCATAATAAAAAATAGAAATTTTGCAATAATTTTATCCGAGGCTATCAGTCCCATGACATTATTGTCGTAACAAGATGTACGAACTATGATTCTTTTTTTATTAGTAGCAATTGCAGCACCTATCTTCGGAAAAATAATAGTTCCACTTGGTGCGGGCTTGCACTTTAATTTTTTTGCTACATCTGATGAAACATAGTTATTAGCAGTAAACATAAACATCTCGTTACCCTTATTGTTCATGTCTCCTACTTTAAAAAATGGAATATCGCCTGTAGTCATTCCTTGCTCAGAATTAGGAAATCCCCAACCACTTCTAATTTCTGAAACAGCACCAAGTTCTTTATACTCCACTCCATTAGGACACAGAGTAGCAATCAATTCATCTAACTTACTCATGCGTCCACCTCAATCTCAGCGATGATCTTGTCAATCTCATTACGTAGTACTTGCTCACGAGCTACTATTTTTTGGATTTCAGCATTGAGTTTAACGATATCTATCTTTTCTCTAGTATCTTCAGCTTCAACGTATTTGGAGACTGATAAATCGTAGTTGTTTTCAACTACTTCATCATAGGTAGCAAGGTGGGAGATGTGCTTTATTTCTTCACGTTTGCTAAACACATCAACTATGCGGTCAATATTCTCTGGAGTGAGCTTGTTGTTATTGGTGACTTTGATACATTCGTTTGAAGCATCGATAAATAAGGTTTTGGTATCAATCTTATTTTTCTTCATCACCATGATGCAGGTAGCAATAGAAGTACCAAAGAAGAGATTGCTGGGTAGTTGAATAATACAGTCAACGAAGTTGTTATCAACTAGGTATTTACGGATTTTCTGCTCAGCTCCACCGCGGTACATAATGCCAGGGAAACAAACTATGGCAGCAGTACCATTAGATGCAAGCCATGAAAGACTATGCATAATAAAAGCTAAGTCAGCTTTACTCTTAGGAGCAAGCACGCCAGCAGGTGAAAAGCGAGGATCATTAATAAGAATTGGATCATCGTCTCCTGCCCACTTAATTGAATAAGGGGGATTAGAGACAATCAACTCAAAAGGCTCATCATCCCAATGCTGAGGGCTACGCAAGGTATCTTCACAAGCGATATCAAACTTATCAAAGCCTACATCATGTAAAAACATGTTGATACGACATAGGTTGTAGGTGGTGATATTAATTTCCTGACCATAGAAGCCATTACGCACTGCATCCTTGCCTAATATTTTTTCAGCCTTTAACAGCAAAGAGCCACTTCCACAGGCTGGATCATATACTTTGTTAACCTCAGTCTTACCTACCGTACCCAAGCGAGTGAGTAATACCGATACATCAGAAGGGGTAAAGAACTCACCGCCAGACTTACCTGCATTTGAGGCATACATAGTCATTAGGTATTCATAGGCGTCACCAAAGGCATCTATAGAATGATCCTTGATGTCACCTAGTTTCATCTCTGCCACGCCATCTAGAAGTTTTTGCAGAGTTTCATTACGTTTAATAACTGTAGAGCCGAGCTTATTGCTATTAACATCAAAGTCATCGAACAAGCCCTTAAAATCGCTTTCAGCTTCACTACCTAGAGCTGAGTTTTCAATACTTCTAAATACATCCTCTAGGATTTCATTGAGGTAGCACTCTTGATCATCTTTAGCCTTATCTGTGTCGCTAGCATTTGCGTCATTCTTTTGTTCATCATTCTTATGACCTAGTTGCTGAACATTACAGAACAACTGACTTGGGAGGATAAAGAAGCCTTTTTCTCTAACTAAATCTTCCTTAGCATCCTCTACATCCTCATCAGACATCTTGGCATAGTCAAAGTCCGTGTTGCCTGCATCAATCTCACCTTGGTTAATGTAATTACACAGGTTTTCTGAGATATAGCGATAGAACATAGTTCCAAGAACGTAATTCTTAAAATCCCATCCATCAACTGCACCGCGTAAATTATCGGCAATTGCCCATATTGCACGATGAAGTTCATCACGCTCTTGCTCTTTGGTTAGCTCTGCCATGCTTTTCACTATCCTTATATCAGGCTGTATGCTTGCAACGTACCTCAAATATAACTAACAATTAGCACGTATTAGCACAGTTGTATCAACATATGGCACAGTATACGTCTAATCAATTGATTTTTATGCGATACATCTATAATTTTGTTACATAAGACAGTAGGTAAATCACACACTGCGAGTGAACCAAGTCAGTTGTTTTAAGGCAAACTGCACAGCTGGCATGAAATGGGCGTACTACAAGTTGAAATAAGAAAGCAAGATAACGCCTATACCGTGGTGAATAGCCATGAAGGTATTAGGAATAGCATAGCCTCTCCCTACAAACAACTAAGCTTATGCTTAATTCTTGGAATGTAACGAAAGTTACCACCTTGTCAGTGCTAATACCAACAGTATGCTGTCTGTAGTGTATATTGTGGTGTCAGTGGTAAGGCAAAAGGATCTTTAAGTAAACTTCTGCTTATACCGAGCGAATGCGACCTTCAGATCTTAAAATCCCTTCCCTCTGCTATTTTTTAAACTATCTTGTATACAAGTTTTTGAACTCATAGAATAAATCATTCTAGATCTTTCATATATTATTTCATACCGGCATTTTTTCTTTGCAAAAAAGATGATTTTGCGTGCTAGTAACTGTGTGCTAATGCATTAGCACACACCAAAAAATGAACACTTTTTTGCAGTTTTTAACAAAAGTGCTTATTTTTGCAGAAATGCGCAATAACTCTTTGATTTATCTAAAAATCCAAGTAGTTGAAAATAAAGAGAATTTTACTGTAAGATATGAATTAAGTGGTGCCGAAGGTGGGAATCGAACCCACACGCTGTTGCCAGCGGCGGATTTTGAATCCGCTACGTCTACCAATTCCATCACTTCGGCATCAGAAGATGTGCACATTATAGCGAAAGTTTTTTGATATGCAAGTGTTTTTTTAAATTTTCGTTTTAAAAGGTTAAATTTCTTCGCTAGAGCATTAAAAAGACAGACTTTCAGCTATTAACATCAAGCCCCCACAGCTATCATCAAAAGATGGCTTAAAAGCATATCCGCATCTAAACGATTTCTTCCAAAAGCTTTAAACAAGGATATGCTTATCCACTAGCTAAGCCTCATTAATACGCGCTCTTACTCAGGGCTTTATACTTGGCCTTAATACTATGCCTTACGTCTTAGCAGATAGACTGCCAGAATACCAAAAACTATAGATGCCATGGATGCACCTATGATAGGCGGAATGCCATAAACTAAAGAGAAAGGCGCTACGATCTGATTTAGCACGTAATAGCCAAAGCCTAAGGTAATACCAGCTAAAATTCTGGTGCCCATGTTCATAGAGCGCAAAGGGCCAAAGACAGTGGATAAGGCCAAAAATAGCATAATGACCATAATCACCGGCTGCATCAGTTTCTCATAAAGCTGCAATCTATATTGAGATGATAGCTGATTGTTTTCCTCTAAGTAGCCAATGTAATCAACTAAGCCCTTTACCGTTAAGCTTCTATCGATATTGTTAATCACGTCAACTCGCTCAGGGTTTAGGTTAAGCTGCCACTCTTCCTGCGCTAAATTAATGATCTTAAGATCATCTCCTTGATTAATACGGCTCACATTCTTCATGATCCATTTGCCGTCAATGTAGGAGCCTGATACTGCCCTACTTTTGGAAATTAGCTTATCTCCATCGGTATCGTATCTTACGATATCCTGCAAGGAGCCATCTCTTAACATGGAGCGAATTCCAATAAAGGAATTGCCTTCGCGCAGCCAAATACCAGAGCGCGATACTGACATCTTGCCGTCTGAGGCATATACGGAATACTGTGTCTCCGCATAGGTATCAAGCTTAGGTACCACCGTTTCACCTATGGCCAGCACCACAATTATTACTGGAATTAAGCTTTTTAATGAGGAGAAGGCGATCTGCAGACGCGACAGGCCTAGAGATTGCAACACGGTAATTTCACTGCCACGCGCAAGATTACCCAAGCCAATAACACCACCAATTAAAATTGATACTGGGAAATAGGTTACAAAGATACCTGGTAATTGATAGCCAACGTACTGGCACACAAAGAGAAAATCGATAGAGCCTCGGCCGATATAACGCATCTTATCGATGAAGGTGATAAGACCGGTAAATAGAGTTAAGCAGATAGCAATTAACAGCACCGAGGTAAGCATGGTGCGGCCGACATATAGATCAAGAATGCCAAAAGGGCGAGAGAGTTTACGTAACATGGGCAAATTATACGGTATCCCTAGAATAAACTTGTAAAAAAACCATGATAGTCAGTACAGGAGCATTCATCTATTAGTGCTTGCCTTAAAGAATATGATTGGCAATAACTCGCTTGAGATTATTAAGCTCAATGGGCTTGCTTACATGATCGGTCATACCAGCATCGGCGCAAACCTTCTTATCCTCAGCAAAGGCATTAGCGGTCATGGCAATAATGGGAATGCTTTGAGCATCCTCACGATCCATAGCGCGAATATGCTTAGTAGCCTCAAGACCATCCATAACCGGCATCATCACATCCATAAAAATAAATGAATATTCGTTGGCAGCAGATTTTTCAAATAGCTCTATAGCTTCTTGGCCATTTTTAGCCTTGATAACCTCAAAGCCTATTTCCTCAAGCATCATGCAGGCAATTTCCATATTGAGTACGTTATCCTCAACTAATAACGCCTTCATGCCCTTGAGGTTGAGAGCCTTAAGTTCTAACTGCTCCTCAGTGATTAAATGCTGAGATTTATCTATCTTAAGCGGGACGGTGATCTTAACTCTGGTGCCGACATTTTCCTTACTCTCAAGCTCAACCCTGCCTCCCATAAGCTCGGTAATATCCTTGACGATAGAAAGTCCAAGACCAGAGCCTGAGAAGGAGGTGGTTGTTTCCTTGCCTTCCTGAGCAAAGGGTTCAAAGGCATGCTCAATGAAATCCTCACTCATGCCAAGACCATTATCAATACATTCAAATTCGTATACTGCAGTATCACCATCAGAGCTTATTTCATTACAAGAGAGCCTCAGCATGCCTCCTCTGCGGTTATATTTAATGGAATTTGAGGCAACATTCATCAAAATTCGCTGTAAATGCAAGGAGCTACCAATTACATTGCGGTGTACAAGATGACTGATGCAAGCACCACCCTCTAGGGTAATACCGTTTTCATTTGCAGATTGCCCGACTATATCAAGTAGCTTATAAAGCTGTTTTCCAAGATGGAAGGGCTGTTCATCTAAAACAATAGCACCTGATTCTAGCTTACTGATATCAAGCACATTGTTTACTAGATCCATTAAATAATCGGCTGAATTTAGGATCTTTTCGCGGCAATCTCTACGCTTTTGCGGATCATTCTCATACTTTTCCACAACATGCAGCATGCCAATAATGCCGTTTAAAGGCGTTCTAATGTCATGACTCATGCGACGCAGGAAAGCAGTTTTCGACAAATTAGCTCTCTTAGCATCCTCGGCATTATCCTTAAGCTCCTGCTGTAGCTGCAATTCATGCTCTTTGCTTTCGGTAATGTCGCGAGAAACGTATAAAACCTTAACAGCTCTACTTTTTTCATCACGTTTCTTAACAATAAAGCTTGAGTTATACCAATGACCATTTACATGCTGAAAAACAGTCTCTATGGTATTTTTAAATGCCAAACGTTCCTCAAGATCAGAAAAATCGAAAAACTTATGCATGGCATTTTGATAGTCAGGACTTACTACGCTCTGTACTGCTTTGTCTATAATTTCTTCAATACGACCGTTATGCCCTATTAAGAAATGGAGGATATTTTTATCCTCTACTAGCTCATATTCATGCGTTACCAGATCGATAACGATGATCACTGAGTAAATGGTAGCCATAGCTGCGATGATCTCAGACTGCTGGTTTTTTCTAAGCATTATTTGATGCTCGATTTCAGCTGCTACTATGTCATCAATTGATCTATAGCCCAAAATTATCTGGTATGAATTCTTGTCCTCGTAAAATTTGACCGCCTTAACCTCAAACCATTCACAGCCTGCCTCATTAGGCTTTACTCTAATACGCACCACAAAGACATCATGATCTGCAAAATAGGCACGTAGCACCTGAGGATCAAAATAATGTAAAAAATCTGGGCAGGATTCCTTTACCAAAAGCTCATCCCAGCTAAGCATAAGCCACTTAGAATAGGAAAGTTCATCCTCGCGTAAGTCCTTAAAGAGCTTGGAGGTATCCCAATAATGCTGAGTCTTAACATGCTCCATGGTATCTTGGGATAAATCCACAAGATAGGCTGCTGAATAGTCAATGCATAAGGCTTCTAAGGCCTGCTTATTACGGTTTTGATCCTCAAGCTCTCTTACTTTGAGCGCCGTAATATCCTGTAGCATTACCAAAATTTTACTAGGATATTGATCATCCTCATATTCAAGTGGGCAGGATACAGCTCGGCAATACCTAAAGGCTTCATAACGATAGGATTGATAGTCAGCATAAAAATTTACACCGCCTTCAGGAGTTTGATATTTTTTTGATAACTGCTCTCTAAGATTTTCTATGGCAAGAATTTTAGTGATGCGTAAACAATCATCTCCTCTAAGATATTGTTTTACCAGCATATCAACTAATGCGCTAAATTTACCTTTTTCAGGAACATTACTGAGCCATGGGCCATAAAACAAGGTTTGATAGGCATTGGCATTAAGATCAACTACAAAGCCTGCAAAGTAACTTTGGCACAAAGCATTTACGATCTCAGGCGTGATTTCATGTTTTAGATCTATATCCATATGCTTTGCAACCGTTCTTAAACTACATTGATAAAATAGTATTTTACAATAATTTGATTTTTTCTAAGTCCAATCTTTCCCCTAATTTATCACGAAGAGTTGCATTTTCAATTTTTAACTTGAATAGTTACAGCTAACTCAAAGAAATAGTCCCAGAAATAAAAAGGTCCTGAATATCTTTCAATACTCAGGACCAACTTTGCTAAATTTTTAAGGACTAAGTGTGAGATTTAGCAAAAATACTCTTTAAAAGAGGTCTATAGGTAGGAGAGAGCAGTGATATAAGCG
>CAVHVI010000112.1:2011-7216 GCA_963639245.1 Bacteroidaceae bacterium | reverse complement strand
ATTTTTAAAATTCAGTATGGTGATTTTAAATTTTTTGATGAGATCACCTTTTTGTCTAATCAAACGTTGTCTTAAAAGTTAGCAAGTGCCCACAATAGTGCAAAAAAAGCCGTCTCCTAGGAGACGGCAACATAGGACTATTGAATAGTTTTTAGGAGGCAAGCTTTAGCTTTTCAAAGATCTTAGGATGCTTGAAGTTTACAATTTGCTCAACATCCTTAGGCACCATGGTTAAAGCTGCAATTGATACTTGCGATTTTAGTAGTCTTTGATATTCGGCAGAGCCTTTTGGATAGAGGCGGCGCTCTTCATACATCTTATGGGTGCTGTCATTTATCCTTGCTCCTTGTGGGGTGTGAAACTGTAGCTCAAAGTTACCATGGGCGCCATCTGCAAGTATGGTGTTGATGGCGTTATAGGGATATTTATGATCAGTCCAGGCATTCCAAATGGAGATAACCTCAAAGCCACGATCCTCAAGGGCGTGTAGGGTATTTATGGTGGACTTGGTGTAGTTTTGATTATCAAAAAGCACGCTAAAGCGTATTAAATCTGAGATCTCTTCAATATTCTTGGGGGTATCAGGGCGCACGTGCAAGGTTTCATAAACTGAGGCTGGGGCCTTAAAGCGATGATCAAATTTGTGAAATTTGCCATCATTTTTAAATACTATGGAGGATAACTGCGAGCCAATGCGTGTTTCATCAAGGAGGCGAGAAAGATATATTTTGCGCTCAAGCTCACTCATGCTATTTAAAGCCTGAGCATCCTTTTCATTCCAAAGCTTCATGGCATCATAGCCACCGTGAGCAATAGCAAGCTCATTTATAAGAGCTCGTGAGTCTTCGGAAATTGTAAGATCTGCATTTTCTAGCGAAGAGATTGGATCTTCACAATCAAAGCCTAGTGAATGCCGGCGGCGCTTATCGACAGTCTGTAGCGCAGTTTTTGAGTTATCAAGGGGGCTTGAGAGCTGAGTGCTTTTAACGGAGGCTGCACTTTGTGCAACATAGCCTGCAACTAAGGTTGCAGTAAGGAGAGCTGTTGATGAGGCTAACAGTTCTTTTATAAGACGTCCGGTCTTAATTAATGACGGCATATAAACTCCTTTGGAATTCATCTACTATCTTAATTGTGGACGTCTTAACTTAGTTTCAAGTTAGCAGAACGCTTTGTTTTACATTGTTTTTTTATTTCTTTGACGGTAAGTCAAAAAGTAGCTTGGCAACGTCATCGTACACGCTTGCAAAGTGGAAATGCATGCCATCCTTTACCTCATCAGGAAGCTCAAGAAGATCATCCTCATTGGCCTTAGGACAGATAATATTGGTAATGCCCATGCGTCTTGCGGCAATGGTTTTTTCACGCAGTCCACCTATTGCAAGCACTTGACCTGTAAGTGAAAGCTCACCTGTCATGGCAAAATCCTGCTTAGGTGCTAAGCCTAAGGCAAGAGAGAGCAAGGAGGAGGCCATGGTGACACCAGCTGATGGTCCATCCTTAGGAGTTGCCCCCTCTGGTACATGTAGATGAATAGTGGCCTTGTTAAAGAAGTCTTTTTTGCTTTCATCAAAGCGGGAGATATTTGCTTGAATATAGGAGTAGGCAATTTGCGCAGACTCCTTCATTACATCTCCAAGACGGCCTGTAAGCTCCAGGCCCTTAGATTCAGCTGATATTTTGCTAGACTCAACAGGTAAAGTGGCACCACCAACCGAGGTCCAAGCAAGGCCTGTTACTACTCCTACTCCATGGATAGATGTTTCCTTTTTGAAAGGAGCTGGTCCTAAAAGCTCTTGGAGACTATCCTCGGTGATAGTCACGCTCTTGCATTCACCTGAGACGAGTTTTACTGCAGTCTTGCGTATTATCTTGCCTATAGCGCGCTCAAGAGAGCGTACTCCGCTTTCACGGGCGTAGCCTTCAATAAGCTTTGAGAGTACCTGATCGCTTATTTTTAGCTGACTTTTCTTCATCTTCGCATCCTTAAGTCCGCGAGGAATAAGGTGCTTTTTAGCGATCTCAAGCTTTTCCTTGGCAATATAGCCTGATAGGGTTATGGGATCCATGCGATCAAGCAAAGGCTCAGGAATTGTCTCAACGCTATTTGCCGTACAGATAAATAGGCATCCTGAAAGATCGAGCTTTTCATCAAGGTAATGATCTAAAAAGGCTGAATTTTGCTCAGGATCTAAGGTCTCAAGCAAGGATGAGGCGGGATCTCCGTGATAGCTATGAGAGAGCTTATCTATTTCATCGAGCATTATGACAGGATTCATAACGCCACTCTCTCTTAAGGCCTGTACCATCTTACCAGGCATAGAGCCTATATAGGTACGACGATGGCCCTTGATGACAGAATCATCACCAACTCCTCCTAAAGATAATCTAAAGAAGGGTCTGCCTAAGGCTTTGGCAATTGATTTTCCAACTGAGGTTTTGCCAACACCTGGAGGACCTGCAAAGAGCATGATGGACCCATCAGTTGAGCCTCTTAGCGCACCTAAGGCTAAAAACTCAATAATTCTGTCCTTAACATCCTTAAGGCCTTCATGATCGCTATCAAGAATTTCTCGAGCCTTTTTAAGATCAATTGTTTCCTTAGATACCTTGCCCCAAGGAATAGTCGTCAGTACATCAAGATAATTACGCGTTACGGCATATTCAGGAGAGCCTGATTCTAATACCCTGATCTTTTTTAGCTCTTCATTAAAGCGCTTTTGAATATGCTCAGGAGGAGAGAGCTTTTTCATGCGCTTTTCAAACATCATGGCCTCAGCATTAGAATCCTCTGCCTTAGTACCTAATTCCTTTTGGATCTCTTTAAGTTGCTCGCGCAGAATGTAATCCTTCTGACGCTTAGTTAGGCGATCATTGACGGTACCTTTTATTTGATCCTGAAGCTTGGCAGCCCGCAATTCCTTTTTGATAAGGACTGATGATTTCTTAAGGCGCTCTAGTACGTCATCGGTATCAAGTATCTCTAATAGCTGTTGTGTGCTAGAGGTAGTAATGGATGCGGCGCAGTCGGCAAGCATCGAGGGATCGTTTTGGTTAAAGCGCATTAGGTACTGACGCATCTCCTCAGTATATAGAGGAGAGAGAGGCAAAAGATCCTGCAGTGCACCTACCAAGCTTAGGGCATAGGCTTTAACTGAAAGCTCCTGACGTGTTCCTTCCTTAGGATATATATCCTGAGGGTATGAGACCTTGGCCTTATGCTCTATGGTGTCAGTCCACTCTTCAATGCGCACGCGGGTTAAGCCTTCACAGATAAAATGTATGCCATCTGGACCAGATTTTGCCTGTAGCAGGCGTACAAGGGTACCGGTACGAGGATATGAGCTATCTGCAACCTCCTTTTCCAAAGGACCATCTCCTATGGAGAAGAGCGCAAAAAGGTGTTCATCACTCTTGGCTACCTGAGTTAGCGTATCTTCCCATTTGTTGGCCAAATGCATTGGGCAGATCTGTGATGGCATTACGGGACGTCCAGTAGTTGCAATAACGTACAGCTCTTTTGGACGCATGGTTTCATCTTGCTTTTGACCAAAACTGTTATCTGCTACAGCATCAGCTCCTGCAGTCAATGGCTCTGATGGGGGCGGAAGTCTTTTGTCCTGCTCAGTTGCGCTCATTTCATATCCTTAAAATTCTTTAGAGGGCAGATCTTGGGTGCTCTCATTTAGATGATAAGTAGGGGCATTGATGGTATTTTTCAAGATTAAAGAGTTTTAAAACAAAATAAGAGTGTTTGATTTTGGGCTAGCATTTGGGGAGTGACCGTAAATCTTGGACACTCTTTTATGTAAGCAAGTTACAAGTTAGGATTTATTTGAGGCCAGCATTTAGTCTTAGAACTACTTCTTTTTTTGATATTATGATTTATAGGTTATGGTATCAAAGTTTTTTTATATCAGGTTAAATAATTGTTGCAGAGATTATGGTTATCTATTAATATACAAAGTGAAATGTTATTTCTTTGCTCCTGAACTTCTCACAATAGGACATTAGATGGCCGAGTATGAAGATGACTTAAATATGTTAGAGTATTGGAACGTTGAAGATTATCTTGACCCAACCAATGATGTCCTCTTTAAATATCTGTTCGCAAGGGACGAAGGCAAGATTAGGACCATAGCTCTTTTAAATGCATTACTCGAGAATGAACTTCAACACCGCATTACTGATTTAACTTTTCTTCCCACGGAGACGATAGCTGAATCTAAAGATGGGAAAATATGCCGCTTAGATGTCTATTGCCTTTTAGATTCAGGAGAATATATAGATATAGAGATGCAACGGTTAAATGAGCGTAATATAGTTCGCCGTAGCCTTGACTATTGGTCTACCTGTTATAAAGAGCAACTTAAAAGCGGACAAGATTACCGCGAGCTAACTCCTGTTATTTGTATCAATATTCTGGACTTTATATATTTTAAAGAGCGCAAAAATTTTTATCATTTAGCAAGTATTCATCTTGAAAACCCGGACGAAAGACTGAGTAATGATTTAAGATTGGTATTCATAGAGTTACCAAAACTTAAGCCTCACGACAACTTATCTAAGATGGAGAAATGGCTGATGTTTTTGGATCCTAGAGTGCCATTTAGTGTAAAGGAGAAACTAGCTATGAACGATGTAGCAATGTCAAGTGCTGTCAACAGTTGCAAGATCTTCTCTAGCGATTCTATGCAGCGCTTAAGATATGAATTTGAGGAGATTGCTAAACGCTCTCAAAGGTCTGCTATAAGTTCCGCGAAAATGGAAGGCATTACAGTAGGTGGTGAAGAGATGCTCCAAAAAAATGCAATATCCCTGATGCAAAATGAAGTATCTCTTGATGTAATCAATAAAGCATTAGGGATTAGTAAAGAAGAGTTGCTTGATCTTGCAAAAAAGCACAACATTGCCGTTAAGGAATGAGTTTCTTTACTAAAAGTAGCTGTCAACTAGATGATTTTTATGAAAGAGATGGCTATGTCAAAAGCGACTAATAGTGTGAGGACCTTCTCTAGCGATTCTATGCAGCGCTTAAAATATGAATTTGAAGAGATTGCTAAACGCTCTCAAAGGTCTGCTATAAGTTCTGCGAAAATGGAAGGCATTACAGTAGGTCGTGTAAAAGGTCGTATAGAAGGTCGTATAGAAGGTGGTGAAGAGATGCTCCAAAAAAATGCAATATCCCTGATGCAAAATGAAGTA
>CAVHVI010000112.1:0-1913 GCA_963639245.1 Bacteroidaceae bacterium | reverse complement strand
ACTAAAAGTAGCTGTCAACTAGATGATTTTTATGAAAGAGATGGCTATGTCAAAAACGACTAACAGTGTGAGGATCTTCTCTAGCGATTCTATACAGCGCTTAAGATCTGAATTTGAAGAGATAGCTAAACGCTCTCAAAGATCTGCAATAAGTTCCGCGAAAATGGAAGGTATTACAGATGGTCGTGTAGAAGGTGGTGAAGAGATGCTCCAAAAAAATGCAATATCCCTGATGCAAAATGAAGTATCTCTTGATGTAATCAATAAAGCATTAGGGATTAGTAAAGAAGAGCTACTTGATCTTGCAAAGAAGCACAACATTGCCGTTAAGAAATAGGTTCCTTGTATAAAGCAGGTTGTGACGTAAAGGAACTGTCACTGCATAATTTATGGCATTGATTATCAATTCCGTGTCGATAATTTTACAGATGCAAAAATAAGGCTAGTTTCCCAGCCTTAGATCCTAAATGTTGAAAAAATGCTTATCTTCGTTTTAAGAATTACTGATTCTTAACGTTCTTTAAGCCTAAGAAAGGAGCTTTGTTGCCAAGCTCTTCCTCAATACGGATAAGCTCATTGTATTTGGCAACACGATCAGAGCGGCTCATAGAGCCAGTCTTGATCTGACCGCAGGCAGTACCTACTGCAAGGTGAGCAATGGTAGTATCCTCAGTCTCGCCTGAGCGGTGAGATACGATAGCGGTGAAGCCTGCATCCTTGGCCATGCGAATAGCGTCTAAGGTCTCAGTCAAGGTACCGATCTGGTTGAACTTAATGAGAATAGAGTTGCCAACACCCTTTTCGATGCCTTCTTTTAAGATCTTAGTATTGGTTACAAATAGATCGTCGCCTACTAGCTGTACCTTAGAGCCTAAGACATCAGTTAAGTGCTTAAAGCCTGCCCAATCATTTTCTGCCTGACCATCTTCGATGGAGACGATAGGATATTTATTGCAAAGCTCTTCAAGATAAGCACTAAAGCCTTCAGAGGTGTAGGTCTTGCCTTCACCCTTTAATTCATACATGCCAGTCTCATCGTTATAGAACTCAGAGGAAGCGCAGTCCATAGCGAGGGTAATGTCCTTGCCGAACTCATATCCTGCAGCCTCAACAGCTTCCTGAATGCAAGCAAAGGCTTCAGCATTGGACTTAAGATCAGGTGCAAAGCCACCTTCATCACCTACACCTGAGGCATGGCCCTTGCTCTTTAAAACCTTCTGCAAGCTGTGGAATACCTCAGCGCCAATGCGGAGGGCATCACGTAGGGTTGAAGCGCCAACAGGTTGGATCATGAATTCTTGGATATCAACGTTGTTCTGAGCGTGAGCACCACCATTTAGGATGTTCATCATAGGAAGAGGCATGGAGTAGACACCTGCAGTGCCATTGAGTTCAGCGATCCATGCATAAAGAGGAAGCTTACGTGAGGCAGCCTCAGCCTTAGCTGCTGCTAGGGATACTGCCAAGATAGCATTGGCACCAAGATTAGATTTGTTTTCGGTACCATCTAAGGCGATCATCTTCTCATCTAAGGCGCGCTGATCTGCTGCATCAAGGCCAACTACAGCCGGAGCAATCTTGGTGTTAAGGTTTTCAACAGCCTTTAAAACACCCTTGCCACAAAAACGCTTAGGATCGCCATCACGAAGCTCAAGAGCCTCACGGATGCCGGTGGAGGCACCAGAGGGAGCGGCTGCACGACCAAATGAGCCGTCATCAAGCCATACGTCGGCTTCAACAGTAGGATTTCCACGTGAATCAATGATCTCACGGCCCAACACTTTAGCGATCTTTGCCATTTATTTTCTCCTAAAAAAAAGCGGCGACTGTTGCCGCCGCGAAATTGAGATTTCTCTTGGCCATGAATAATAAAGGATAAGTTAGCATAAGGCAACTATTTTATTAGCTTATGC
>CAVHVI010000111.1:0-7235 GCA_963639245.1 Bacteroidaceae bacterium | reverse complement strand
TTTATCTAATTTTTGCATAAATTGTTAAAAATGCTCGTATCTTTGCTTTACATAAAATTAAAAAGAGTCATTGATAAATCGCAGAAAAATGCTTTTTGCCTGATCTTTTTTGCCACATAACTGCTATATTTTCTAAAAAAGTGGAGCACCCATGGCACACGAACATATATCAGATAGCAAAGCAGATCCTAAAAATACGCACCAAGATGTTCTAGCATTCTGCTATGACTTTGACAAAACCCTCTCCCCTGAGGATATGCAGGCTCAAGGCTATATCCAAAGGCTACAGGAAAACGTCCAAAAATTTTGGAATGACTCTAATACGCTCGCGCTAAAGCATGGCATGGATCCAAACCTTGCTTATATGTACATGATGTTAAAGGGCGCTGAGAATAATTTTTATGTAAAGCGTGATGTGCTAAAACGCTATGGCTCTAAGGTTAAGCTCTATGACGGAGTTGATACCTGGTTTGATCGCATGGAGCAAGAAGGGGCTAAATATAATCTCAAGGTTGAGCACTACATCATCTCCTCAGGCGTTAAGGATATGATTGAGGGCACCAAGATAGGCAAGAAATTTCGCATGATCTATGCCAATACCTTTCTCTACAACGAAGGTGGAGCTGCGGTATGGCCGGCACAGATCATAAACTTTACTAACAAAACCCAATTCCTCTTTCGTATTGAAAAGGGCGCTATCGATGTCAACGATGATAACGTCAATACCTTTTATAAAAAATCTGAAATGCGCGTGCCCTTTAGCAATATGATTTACATAGGTGACAGCGCCACCGATATTCCCTGCATGAAGCTTGTTAACAGCTTTGGCGGCCATTCTATCGGAGTTTATGATCCCACGCTTAATAACAAAGAGAAGGTCTATGGCTTAATTCGCGATGAACGCATTAAATACTTTGCCCCTGCTGATTACACTGAAGGCTCTGAGCTTGAGCTCTTGGTGAAAAAAATAATCCGCTATGTAGCCGCAGGCTGTGATTTAAGGCATGAGAACGAGCGTTACGTTAAGGAAAGCGAGGAGCATCTAGGTAAAAAGAGCTGAACTTTACAAAAAATATCGCAAAAAAAATCTCAGCTCTCTGTCATTTGTGATGCGCAAGCATCACTTAATTAGTAAAATGGGCAGGATTTTTTTTATTATTGGAACAAAATGACTTCTATAAGCGTAAAACCGCTCTCCGATCTCAAGCTTCAGCTAGGCACCTTCTACATTGCAGTATGGGGCTGCCAGATGAATGTCTACGACACTGGTCGTATACGTGATTTATTAAACAGCCGTGGCTATGCCGAGGCCCAAAATCCAGGCGATGCCAACATCATTGTTTTAGTTACCTGCGCGGTCCGTGCTAAGGCTGAAAACAAGGTTTTCAACCAAATCGATGCTTGGAAGCACACAGGTGAAGTTAAAAACGACACCATTGTGGCCTTAGGAGGCTGTGTTGGTACCGAGCTTGGTCAAAAGATTATTGATGAGGATCGTGGAGTATCCATCGTATTCTCCCCTAAAACCATCCATCGTCTCCCTGATTTAATTGAGCTATATAAGGCAACCGGACGTCCTTGCTGTGATGTTGATGCTGACTCCATGGAAAAATTTGATACCCTGCCCATGCAGGGCCGTCGTGGAGCCTCCGCCTTCGTTACCATCATGGAGGGCTGCTCTAACAAATGTACCTATTGCATTGTGCCCTACACTAGAGGTGAGGAGGAATCCCGCCGCGTCAGCGATATTCTTGAAGAATGCCGCGGACATCTTGCAAGTGGTGCAAAAGAATTACATCTTTTAGGACAAAATGTAAATTCCTTTAGAGGCCTTAACGATGATGGCTCAGAGTGCTCCTTTGCAGAATTGCTCTATGAGGTCTGTGCTCTTCAAGGTGTTGAGAGAGTACGCTTTACCACCTCAAATCCTATGGACTTTAACGATGAGGTAGTTGAGGCCATCGGCGCCCTTCCTGTTATTGCAGATGCTATTCATATCCCCGTGCAGTCAGGATCTGACAGGATCCTTGAGCGTATGCATCGTCGTTATACCGCCGCCTCCTATCTTGAGCTTATCGCTAAGATCCGCGCCGTGCGTCCTAGCGCGAGAATTTCCTCTGACTTTATCGTAGGCTTCCCAGGCGAGACTGCCGAGCAATTTGAAGAGACTATGGAGCTTGTGCGTAAGGTTAAATTTGACCAAAGCTTTAGCTTCATCTATTCAAAACGCCCTGGTACCCCAGCTGCTGAATACGAAGATGAAGTATCTGTGCATGATAAAAAGCAACGCCTATATCAATTGCAGGCTCTGCTTGAGCAATATGCCCGAGAGTATAGTGAGCAATATTTAGGCACTATGCAGGATGTATTGGTGGAAGGTACCTCTGCTAAGGATGAAAACGAGCTTAAGGCCCGCAGCTCTGCTAACCGTATTGTAGTCTTTAAGGGCGATAAGAGCTTGGTTGGCACCATGGTGCGCGTCAAGATCACTGAAGTTTTGCCCCACACCCTACGTGGTGAAATTATCTAAAAGCTTAAGGATCTAAATTGAAAGACATTAGTCAGGATTTTTTTTTAGAGCCCTCTGATAAGGATCGCTTGGCCTGCTTGGCAGGTCCAGAGGATGCAAATTTCCGTCAAATTGAAAAGCGTCTTGGTGTACGTATTGCTGTTGCTGGTAATCACGTACATATTGAAGGAGCTCTTGGCAAGCTACCTAAGGCCGTAAAGATATTAAAGGCCTTATATGTTGATACGGCTCCGCTTAAGGATGGCAAGGCTCGCTATATTGAAGCCGATCAGGTGCATCTTGCGATCACCGAGCACTCAAAGCTTGAGGCTACCGACGATGATTATGAATCAAATGAGGACAGAGGATCGGTAGGTGCCCTTTATAAAAA
Source organism: Bacteroidaceae bacterium (assembly GCA_963639245.1). Taxonomy (GTDB): domain Bacteria; phylum Pseudomonadota; class Gammaproteobacteria; order Enterobacterales; family Succinivibrionaceae; genus Succinivibrio. The sequence continues at coordinate 4,335 of CAVHVI010000111.1, read as the reverse complement.
GGCATCTAATTTTAAGACCAAACGCGGCTTTGTTAAGGCTCGTACCTCAAATCAGGCAGAATACATCAATAAGATCTACTCCCACGATGTAACCTTTGGCATAGGCCCTGCAGGAACGGGTAAAACCTATCTTGCAGTAGCCGCTGCCGTCAACGCCCTCGAGAGCAATAGCGTCACCCGTATTATCCTTACCCGCCCTGCAGTTGAGGCGGGTGAGAAATTAGGCTTTTTACCAGGTGATCTATCACAAAAGGTCGATCCCTATTTAAGACCGCTCTATGACGCACTCTTTGAAATGCTCGGCTTTGAGAAGGTTGAAAAGCTCATTGAGCGCTCCGTAATTGAAATTGCTCCGCTTGCTTATATGCGTGGTCGTACCCTAAATGATTCCTTTATCATTTTAGATGAGGCGCAAAATACCACCGTTGAGCAGATGAAGATGTTCCTAACGCGCATAGGCTTTAACTCCAAGGCTGTAATTACCGGTGATCCCTCACAAATAGATCTCCCGCATAATGTACGCTCTGGTCTAAAAAATGCCGCTGAGGTCTTATCAGGAACTGAGGAAATTGGCTTTACCTTCTTTGACTCACAGGATGTAGTTCGTCATCCAGTAGTGGCCGCGATCGTCAATGCCTATGAGAGGTTTGAAAAGGTCCACGGTGATACCTCTGTGTATAAGCCAAAACGCAGAATGGATAATGCTGAGGATGTAGTAGAGAACCTTGAAGACACTGCCAAAGCTGTAAAAACAGCTCCTCAACACAAAATTGCAGATGACGCACAGGACTCCAATTAGCAGGATAGAACATGAAAGCTGATGTTGAATTACAGGTTGCAACCGTAGATCAAGATGGTATTCCTACTGAGGAAACTCTTGAGAAATGGGCTCAGACTGCCTTAGAGATCGGTGGTCGTAGCACTGATGCCGAGCTTACAGTAAGAATTGTGGGCTGTGATGAAATCAGAGCCTTAAATGGGATCTATCGTCACAAGGATAAGCCTACTAATATTCTATCCTTCCCCTTTGAATGCCCTCCTGAGGTAGATCTGCCCTTAATTGGCGATCTCATCGTCTGTCTTGAGGTCTTGAAAAAGGAAGCTGCAGAGCAAAAGAAAACTGTTGAAGAGCACTTTGCTCATTTGATAGTTCATGGCTGTCTGCACCTTATTGGCTATGATCATATTGAGGAGGCCGACGCCAAGATCATGGAGCCTCTAGAGGTCAAGGCCGTAAAGGCCCTAGGCTATGATGATCCCTATAAGGATGATGAAGAATGAGCGATAAAAGCAACGATAGCTTTCTGCAAAGACTTTTTCATCCAGGAAAACCTGATTCTATTGAAGATCTAGAGAATGTAATAGATGACGCCAGACGTCGTGAGATCATCAGCCGTAATGCTGAAGATATGATCAAAGGCGTGTTTGATGTCAGCCGTCAACGCGTCTCAGAGATCATGATCCCCCGTCAGGATATGGTGACTATCAACGCTGATTTAAGCGTTGAGGAGGCTGCCAAAATCATTGCCGAGCATGGCCACTCAAGATATCCCGTGATCTCTGAGGATAAGGATCATATAGAAGGCATTCTCCTTGCAAAGGATTTGCTCCCAGCACTTGCTGGCATTAAGGATATTGCAGCTATCAAGGATCTATTGCGCCCTGCTGTTATTGTTCCTGAGTCAAAGCACCTCTCCTCCATGCTCAAGGAATTTCAAAATAAGCGCTTTCATATCGCGGTTGTAGTTGATGAGTTTGGTGGCGTCTCCGGGCTTATCACTATTGAGGACATTCTTGAGCTTATCGTAGGCGACATCGATGATGAATACGATGATGACGAGGATGAGCAATCCTTAATCTCCAAGGCAAGGGAGAGTGAGACTTATATAGTTAAGGGCATAACTCCCATCAAGGACTTTGAGGAATACTTCAATGTCACCTTGCCAGATGTCAACGTCGATACCTTTGCAGGCCTCATCCTCCATGTACTAGGAAGCTTTCCACAAAGCGGAGCTAAGCTTACTATCAAGGATTTTGATATTGAAGTGCTGCAGGCAGGAGAGCATCGTATTAACCTTTTAAAGGTGATACGTAAGACAGCGCAAGAATAAGATCTGAGGATCATCAACTTTTATGCTAGCAAAACTTGTGTACCATTTGGTGAGCTTCCTCTATGGAGGCACACTCATTAATTTCTGCCTATCAAAATTAGGCAGAACCCTATGTGCTCTAGTTTTAGGTTGTATGGCCTGTTTAGGCTTTGCTCCCTATGAGCTGTGGATTGTCACTATGGGAGCTATGGTGCTTTTGATGATCCTGCTCTCAGGGCTCAAATCAAAGGGCGCTGTCTTCTATACCTCCTATATATTCTTTGTCTCCTACCTCTGTGCCTCGGCACATTGGATGAATTATGTGATGCACGGCTTTGCCCAAATGCCGTTGCCTCTATGTTGGCTTATCTTAATTGCAGGCATGTCCTTGGTAGCTATCCAATATGCCTTCTTTATTATGGTGGCCTTCATCTTTTCACGATCCAAAAAAGAGGTTTTCGTTTTCTTCTTTATCCCTGTAGCCATAGGTGCTGCTGATTTTTCCTCAACCGTACTGTTCTCAGGCCTGCCATGGTTTAACTTTGGCCACACCGTTTTTGAAGGCCCCTTTGCCTCCTTCCATCCACTCTTGGGCGTACGTGGTACCTCAATTTTAATGATGATCTGCGCAGCAGCAGTAGCAATGGCTGCACTAAGACGTTTCCTCTTCTTACCCGTAGCCGCGATCATTACCTTTATCGGAGTAATGCTAGCTCCTATTACCTACACCCACGAGGATAAAAGCTTAGATGTAGCCATGGTACAGGGCAATATTGCTCAAGAGCTAAGACTAAATTCTCAAACTGCAGCTCAATCACTCGGTATCTATTGGGATGCAACACGAGATCTTTTAGGAAAGCACGAGCTAGTTATCTGGCCTGAGGCAGCTCTACCCTTTTATCTAAACGATGCCATAGATGTCATTAAGGATTTAAATCTAGCCGCCAGCGATAAAAAATCTACCTTAATCTTAGGAATATTGCGCAGAGATGAAAACCATCGCTATAACTCCCTTGTGGCCTTAGGAGATCTTGGAGATAAGGGCGTACAGATTTACGACAAACGTCATCTAGTCCCCTTTGGTGAGTTTGTCCCCTTTGATTCAATACTAAGACCGCTAGGTCACCTTTTTGATCTCCCTATGTCATCATTTGCGCCATCGCAAATAACCCCAGCACCAGTTGAAATCAAAAAGACTAAGCTCATTCCTATCATCTGCTATGAGGCAATCTTCCCTGAAGATGCTCAGGTAATGGATAGCAATGATGTAGGTGCACTCTTAATGATTTCCAACAATTCCTGGTTTGGAGATACCAAGGGTCCTCTGCAACTATTTAATATCACCCGTATTCGCGCCCTTGAGCTACAAAAGCCTCTGCTACATTCAACAACAAATGGAGTAACTGCGTTAATTGATTTTAACGGCAAGTATGAGAGCGTTGCCCGCGATGAATTTCAGATCCTTGAGGGAAGTATAAAAACCCGCACTGGGCAGACCCCCTATTCCAAGATAGGACCATGGGGTGCATTGATCCTCATGCTCATCATGCTAGCCTTAGGGATCGCTAAGCGCTTTATGAAGGTTGATGAAAAAACAGAGAGCTTTAAGAATTTAGTAAGACCATAAGCCTACAAATGCGATGCAGGTGAAAAGTAATTTTACCTGCATCAAGTGTTAAAGGCTATTTGAGATCCTAGGTGCTTGGGCTTTAGCTGCCATTTTCTTTACAAGATATAAAGCAATTTTTACGGCAGAAGGCTATGCCATAGCAGTAAATTTTTTGAATACGATTAATAGTAAAAACCTCATGGTATTTCTTAAGCTCTATCTGTTTCAAAGCGAGCTCAGCAGTAGGAATAAGATATTTTTCTTCCTTGGTACTCTTAATCTCAATAATAATTCCTACTTGATGCTTATCTGAGCAATACATAATATCAGCGTAACCATCCCCAGCCTCAGCATTTGATTTAAAGTTATTTGAGGATACTGGTAAGCATGAGAATATGCCATTTAAAAAGCCATGATAGAAGTTCTCAGGCGTAGCCTTAGTTGCCATATCACGTACTGAAACATACTTTTGTAGCTTATTCCTAAGAATATTTTCTGCATCGACATTCTTCCCCGCAAGAAGCTTTGCAATAAACTCGTTTGAGCTCTCTTTTATAGTTTTAGATCCTGCGTAATAATCGGTAATGCATTCTTTAAAAGCTTCCCTAATTTCATTATTGGGGATACGTGCAGTAC
>CAVHVI010000110.1:0-7303 GCA_963639245.1 Bacteroidaceae bacterium | reverse complement strand
GTTCAGGACATTCTTGTAGCGTCACGACATTACATATTGCTAGAGTGCATTAATAATCATACAGGAGAGCCTTTTAATAACTCTCCCCCCTGCAGGGGATCCGTAAGATGACAGCTGAGGATCCGGTAAAGATGATCTGCGGTTGAGCCATCTGAGCTCACGATCATCACAGACAAGCTTAAGCAGTGTGATAATTGACTCACGCAGAGTTGCTTCCTTCTTTTAAATTTCTAAATGTTCGGAGCTATCTTCCTAAGTGGCAACAAAATAAACGCAAGCTTGGACTACTTTTTAACGCAAGAAATCCCTACTCTTAACCTTAAGAGAGCCATTTACATCAGCTTCCCACAGCTTTCCACATCCATCCCGAAAAAAATAATTATTGGTGGGGGAAAGGCTTGCTTATAACGATTGCCAGCAAAATTCCCTAACAATCTCAGACTATATACTCTGCAAGGATCAGCAACAATGGCTCCTCAAGCACACTATTTTGTGCGCCTTTTAGCGGATTTTTGGCGTTTTTGCGCTCTTTTACTGTTCAAATGTTATTATTGCGCACGGCATTGATTTAGCCAGTGCCCAATTAATTATTCAAAACACAATTAAGATGACTGATAACGAAAAATTAGAATCGCCCTTCTATAAGTTTGATGCAGACACTTGGTCAACCTTCAGTAACGAAATGACCCCATTAAACTTAAGCGAGGAAGAGCTAGCACAATGTGTAGCTTTTAATGATCAGCTTTCACTAAGCGAGGTAAACAGGATCTATCTTCCACTCTCGCGCCTACTCTATCTTTATTATTCCTCTCGTCAGGATCGCATTCAGGTACTGCATAAGTTCTTAGGGGAAAACGGCGGACAGGTTCCTTTTATCATCTCAATTTCAGGACCGGTATCAGCTGGCAAGAGCACTGTTGCCAGAATTTTAAACGAGCTTATAAAAACCTGGCCCAATCATCCCAAGGTATCCCTCATCACCACTGATGGCTTCTTATATCCAAATAAGATCCTCAATGAAAGAAGGATCATGTCACGTAAGGGCTTCCCTATTTCCTATGATGCCAAAAAGCTCATGGATTTCTTAAAGGATGTCAAAAACGGAGTTCCTCACGTACAAGTGCCGGTATATTCTCACCTCACCTATGATATTGTTGAGGATGAATTTACCGAGGTTGATCGCCCTGACGTATTAATCATTGAAGGCGTCAACGTACTGCAAAACGGTGAGGACTACCCTGATATCAGAAAACGTGCCTTCATTTCAGATTACATAGATTTTTCCATCTATGTCGATGCGGATGAGGATAATCTTCTCAAGTGGTATGTTGATCGTTTCTTAAAGCTTAGAGAGAAAACCTTCCATGATCCCTCAAGCTATTTCCATCGCTATGCCCAGATCCCTGAGGATCAGGCAGTGATCATGGCTAAGCTCATTTGGGATGCAGTAAACCACGTAAATCTCATAGAAAACATCAAGCCTTGTAGAAATCGTGCCAATCTAGTTCTACAAAAAGGAAGCAATCATTCAATTGAGAATGTTTTCTTAAAGAAATAAGGCTACCAATACTCTACATGACCTGCGGCGATCCTGATTGGATCGCCGTCTTGATCGATAATAAGCTCTCCATCCTCGTCAATTCCAGACGCAATTCCCACAACAGATCTCGTTGCATCTATTACTTTTATATTACGCCCCTTGAGATGATCACGGAGTAAAAGTTCTTCCTTAAATGCACTTAAGCCTGATTGTTCAAAAGAGGCACAGCATTTACGCAGGTTGTCGATCAAGGAAATGGCAATGCGATTACGTAGCCCTAAGCTTCCCTGCTCCCTTAAAAAGCCTATAGCTCTAGTCTCATCTCCCAAAGTTAGGGGATCACAGCTTACATTGACGCCAATACCTATCACCACGGTTAAAGATTTTGAGGAAGGCACGGATTCAATTAATATTCCAGCAAGCTTACCTGTGGGTAAATAGAGATCATTTGGCCACTTAACGGTAATTTTATCCTGCGTAAATGGCTGCAAAGCCTGCGCCGCACTTACACCTGCCGCCACCGAAAGCCCAAGGAGCTTATGATGCGATGCAAAATGCCAAGCCATAGATAGCATGATGCAGGATCCAAGACCAGTGTTCCATCTGCCACCACGACGTCCGCGTCCTGCAGTTTGTACCTCAGCCATCAGCACATCACCTGAGACTAAATTTGAGGCCAGCTGTAGCATGCGGGTATTAGTGGAATCTATCTCATCAAAAATCTGCACGCGGCCCTTGCCGTGGATCTTTTCAAAAATTAATTTTTCATCTAAGAAATCTAAAGGATGGGCTAAGACTATGTCTTCATCGCAGATGGAAATGAGATTTGGAAAATAAAGCTTGATGTCGTTTAAAGAGGAACGAATAACATCTGCTGAAAGTCCTGTAAGTGTTTGCAGTCTTTTAAGGCTTAAGCGCTGATCTTCAGCTTTTTGCAGCAACCTTAAAAGAGCTAGCGACTGTCCTACAGATACTTCCATGCAATTTCTCCCTTGGCACCATAGACTCTGACCTCCGGCACCAATTGAATATCAAAACGATTGTGAACCTCAGAGACTATATATTTGGCTAGTGCCACAATTTCATGAGGCTTGGCCTGTCCCCTATTTACTATCACCAAGGCCTGATGCTCCCAGGTACCTGCATGCCCATGGGTAATATTGCGACAACCGGCCTTATCTATTAGCCATCCTGCCGCAAGCTTGACCATACCGTCAGCTTGGGGATAAGTTGGCATATCAGGATAGATAGCTTTGAGTTTGTCGCATTGTTCCTTGGTTACTAAAGGGTTTTTGAAAAAAGATCCCGCATTTCCCACAAGCTTGGGATCAGGAAGCTTGGCACGACGAAGCTTTATTACCTGCTCACGAACCTCAAAGGGAGTTTTAAAGATACAGCCCTCAAGACCTTTGTAGGAAAGCTTGGGAGTAAAGGTAGCAGGAAGTCTTAAGGTTACCTCGGTAACAAAATAACGGCGCTCAGGATGACTTTTAAAAACCGAGGAGCGATAGCCAAACTCGCATTCATCGCGCTTAAGGCAACCCTCAATGCGCTTGTCTAAATCAAAATAGGCAATGGACTCAATAACCTGCCCTATTTCCATGCCATAGGCTCCGACATTTTGAATAGGAGCAGCCCCCACAGTACCGGGGATTGCCGAAAGATTCTCAAGACCAGGAATATTGCGTGCAATCAAGTCCTCAATGAGCTCATCTAAAACGAGTCCGCCACCTGCCTTAACTATATAGTCATCACCCTCGCGGCTTACTTCAAAGGTACGGATCTCATTTACAAGTACAGTGCCGTGATAATCCTCAGTAAGCAAGACATCACTGCCACTGCCTAGGATCAATACTTGACCCATGGGAGATTTGCGTAAATCCTCAAGGCTACGGATCTTAATTAAATTATCCGCTCGTACCTGCAAGCCAAAGCTGTTATAGGAAGTAAGATCCTGCATATTGGTGACCTAATAGAAGCGCTCGATAGTACCGCCTAGGGCGCGGATCTTCTTTTCAATATGCTCATAGCCACGATCCATATGATAAATACGATCGACAATCGTAGTACCGGAGGCTGCAAGACCTGCAATTACCAAGGAGGCAGAGGCTCTTAAATCAGAGGACATCACCTGGGCGCCATGAAATTGTGGTACACCATTGATGATCACGGTATTGCCCTTGATCTCAATATTAGCTCCCATACGCACTAGCTCTGGCACATGCATGAAGCGGTTTTCAAAGATAGTTTCGGTAACTGAGCTAATGCCATCTGCAAGAGAATTTAAAACCGTAAACTGAGCCTGCATATCGGTTGGGAAACCTGGATGAGGAGCAGTAATAATATCCACTGGCTTGATAATACGACCACGCATATCAGCAGTAATAGCGTTGTCCTCACAGCTAATCAAAACATTGGCATGCTTAAGCTTATCTAAAACCACGCTTAAAAGCTCAGGCTTAGTATTTACACATCTGACTATACCACCAGTGGCAGCTGCTGCTACTAGATAAGTTCCAGTTTCAATGCGATCGGCAACGATGGGATGATCACAGCCATGAAGCTCTTTAACTCCTGATACCGTGATCTTAGAGGTGCCCTCACCATTAATGCGCGCACCCATTTTGCGTAAGAATTCAGCTAAATCCACAACCTCAGGCTCTAAGGCTGCATTTTCAATTACGGTAGTTCCCTTGCATAAGGCCGCGGCCATGAGTAAGTTTTCAGTACCAGTAACGGAAACCTTATCCATTACTACCGTGCCACCAGGCAATCTGCCTGAGGGGGCACTGGCAAGGATATAGCCATCTCTAAGCTCAATATTAGCTCCCATGGCCTCAAGTCCCTTGATATGCAGATCAACAGGACGAGCACCAATGGCACAGCCTCCAGGTAAAGAAACCTCAGCCTCACCTAAAAAAGCCAACAAAGGGCCCAAGGCCATAATAGAGGCACGCATGGTGCGTACCAAATCATAGGATGCTGTCTTAGAGGTAACCGGACCTTCAATCACCGCAGTGCCAGTTTCACTGTCATAGACACATGATTTACCAAGATCCTGTAGGAGCTTGATGCTGGTCTTAACATCTGCAAGATCGGGAACATTGGTAAGAACTACCTGTTCCTTAGTAAGGATTGTTGCTAGCAAAATTGGCAGCGCAGCATTTTTAGCACCAGAGATGCGTACCTCACCATCTAAGGGAGTGCCACCTGAGATTTTGAATTTAGCGATGTTGGAAGTCACGATTTTTAAACACAATAATAGATCTTCCCGCTTTTTTCTTTCTCAAAACAGCAGGAGGATTGGGAAATAGTTAAAGATTTTTTCTGGCGCAGAGTATACAAGAAACAAAGGCAGAATTTACGAAATACTGCCAAAAAATTGCATATTTTTTAGATTAGACAAAAGGCTTTTATTTGCCGTGCACACAGTAATTAGCAATTTGTAAGCATTCGCTTACTCATATTCAAAAGGGGTAGTTTGATAAACGTAATAATTAAGCCAATTTGCAAATAGAATCGAAGCATGAGATCTCCAGGTCATCGAAACCTCAGAGGAGGGATCATCATCCTTAAAATAATGCTCAGGAAGAGTGGGATTTTGCCCTGCTAATAGATCTCGGCGATATTCATCTGCAAGCGTAGTGGCATCATATTCTGGATGCCCCGTCACATATACCTGACGTCTATCAGGAGATACTGCAAGGTAAAGGCCGCTTTCAGGGCCATCTGCCAAAATTATCAAATCAGTATTGCGTCTGATATAGGGACGCGTAAAGTCTACCCAACGCGAATGAGGAGCGACAAATTTATCATCAAAGCCACGAATTAAGGTATCAAAGGATCTTAAATTGGTGTATTCATCAAAAACTCCTGAGAGCTTGGAGGTTCTATACACTGGATCTAAGCCATAGAAGGTCTTTAAGGCTGCACACACGGCCCAACAGCTAAAGAAGGTGGAGGTAACATGCTCAGTACTCCACTTAATAATATTGCTAAGCCTATCCCAATATATGACATCTGCAAAATCCTTTTGATCAAGCGGCGCTCCGGTAATGATCATGCCATCAAAATACTTATCCTCTATCTCTTCAAAGGATTTGTAAAAATGCTGCAGATGTTGCTCTGGAGTATTACGTGTATGCCTATCGTCAATGCGCAAAAGCGTAATATTTACCTGCAAGGGAGTATTAGACAAACGCCTCATGTATTGGACTTCAGTATTTATTTTCTTAGGCATGAGGTTTAAAAAAAGCAAATTTAAGGGGCGAATATCCTGATGACATGCACGATCCTCTGTCATAACAAACACCTGCTCGCCCTGTAAAACCGCGATCGCAGGTAGTCCATTGGGGATCTTAATTGGCATAATTCACTCCAAAATTGCTCAAAAAGTTCGTTTGCACAGTTCATTTTTAAAATGAGCAACGCCTCATTATAATCACAATGATGCATATCCATTGTAATTACTAAGGACAGATCATATGCAATTTGAATTGATCTCAACTGGCGATGAAGTTATCACGGGGCTAATTGTAGATACCAACGCTTCATGGCTTTCAAGTGAACTACTATCTCTTGGCATTCAGCCTCATTTTCGTTCGACCTGTGGTGACGATCCTGACGATATTAAAAATCTCTTAGAAGAGCGTTCCAAGCAAGCTGACATCATTTTTGTAAATGGTGGCCTAGGACCAACCACTGATGACAATACCTCAGCCTCTGCAGCCAAAGCCGCTGGAGTTGAGCTCGTACGTCATCCAGAATGGGTTGAAAAGATTAAGGCTTGGCATGAAAAGCGTGGTCGTCCCATGAGTGAGACCAATTTAAAGCAAGCTGATATCCCCGCCACTGCCGAAATCATCGACAACCCCAATGGAACAGCCTGTGGTTTCTATATGAAGATAAATCGAGCGCTATGCTTCTTTACTCCAGGCGTGCCACATGAATTTAAGGCCATGTTCCAAAACTTCATCAAGCCCTATCTGCTTGAGCATTGCCCTGATCTGCATGTAACTGAGGTAAAGAGACTTATTACCTTTGGTATCCCTGAATCTATCCTGCAACAACGCATGAATGATGTGAAGGTCCCAAAGAATATTGTCATTGGTTACCGCGCCTCTTATCCAATCATGGAGCTTAAGATCATCTCCCACGGCGCTGATAGACAAACTATAGATAGCTTTGCCTTGATAGTTAAGGAGAAGATAAAGGGGGTGCTCGTTTGCGAGGATAACTTAAACTTTGCCGATCTCATTGCCCAAAAAATAGGTAACGCTGAGGTTAATATCTTTGACTCTCAAACCTCAGGTCGCATCGCCTTAGATCTCTCAACTGCGCTTAATGTGAAGAAGGCGCTGGCAGTCTCAGAGCCATATGATGAGGATTTAGTAAAGCTTTTAGATGAGAAGAGCTGTGATTACTACTTTGCCCTTATCAAGAACGCTACCCATGACGGCATGGTCTTTGTCTTTAAGAGCCGTAAATTAGACATCGATCGTAGCTTTAGCGTAAAACTAAATGTAACTATTAAAGATAAGGCCAAAGCCGCCTATACCCTAGCAGCCCAGATGATAATCCTCAGAATATTAAACAAGCAGGAATTGCCTGAGCTAGTGATAGGAGAGGTTAGTGAGCTCAAGTAGAGCTAATTGTGGTTATATGGATTAAGGGCGGTAACGCCCTTTTTTGATTTTAAAACTTAATACGCAGAAACAAAAAAAGCACCGTTAGGTGCCTTCTTAAAAGAGTTGGCGGAACGGA
>CAVHVI010000109.1:0-7411 GCA_963639245.1 Bacteroidaceae bacterium | reverse complement strand
AAGCTTAATTTCATATTAAAGATTAGCTGTCAATGGTTGTTTTTTGCAACTGTTTCTTTACTCGTTGATTTTATTAGAGAAAAATTTACATTCCCTTTATCTATGCTCTAAAAATGCAAAATTTTTAACATTTTGTAATTTTTTTGTGCACAAAGCGCCTTGAGTTGTTTATAATTCATGTAAGCGTTTACATCGTCATATTTAAGCCGATCTGATAAAAATCCTAACAAAATCAGCGCTTAAATTTGCACCATGGATACCAGTTTTTTATTAAACAGCAAAAGGTAGTGCATTTATGTCAACGATCCTTGTTACCGGCGGTGCCGGCTATATTGGCTCTCACACTGTCATTGAGCTTGTTAACGCAGGCTATGATGTTGTTATTTTTGACAATTTCTCAAATTCTAAGCCAGCCGTACTTGAGCGTCTGCATCGTATTACTGGCAAGACCATTCCCTTCATGGCAGGTGATATTAGATCACGTGAGCAGCTAGAAGCTGTTTTCTCCTCCTACAAGATCGATGGTGTGATCAATTTCGCAGGCTTAAAGGCTGTAGGCGAGTCAGTTAAGAAGCCTTTGGAGTACTACGATAACAATGTCTCCGGTGCTCGTACCTTGCTTGCTGTAATGCGTGAGTTTAAGTGCTATAACTTTATCTTCTCCTCATCTGCAACTGTCTATGGCGAGCCTGATAGCGTGCCTTTGACTGAGGAGTCTCCAGTTAAGCGTGCTAATTGCCCTTATGGCCAGACTAAGGTTGATATCGAGTATATGTGTCAGGAATTGCAGAAAGCTGTTCCTGAGTTCTCCATGGTACTCTTACGTTACTTCAACCCCGTTGGTGCTCATGAGTCAGGTCTAATCGGTGAGGATCCTCGTGGCATCCCTAACAACCTTATGCCATATTTAACTCAGGTTGCTGTAGGTCGTCTCCCCTTCCTAAATATTTTCGGCAATGATTATCCTACCCCTGATGGCACTTGTGTTCGCGACTATATCCATGTCGTTGATTTGGCAAAGGGCCATGTTGCAGCCTTAAATGCCTGCTTAAATAAGAGCGGTACTTTCATCTATAACCTAGGTACCGGCATTGGCTACAGCGTGCTTGATATGGTTAAGGCCTTCTCTAAGGCAATTGGCAGAGAGCTTCCTTATAAGTTCGCACCGCGTCGCGCAGGTGACGTCGTGCAGTGCTATGCCGATCCTGCTAAGGCTCAAAAGGAGCTTGGCTGGAAGGCTGAAAAGACTCTGGATGAAATGGCTGCAGATTCCTATAACTGGCAGAAGAATAATCCAAACGGCTACGATGCCTAATTTATATTTGGCGCAGTAAATTCCCTGCGCCTTTTTCGTGTTTAAAGATTTCGCACTTGTGCATAGGAGCTCTTATGGCAGACTTTGATGTGTCATCCCATCCTCATCGCAGATATAACGCCTTAACTGGTGAGTGGATTTTGATCTCTCCTCATCGTGCTAAGCGTCCTTGGCTTGGTCAGACTGAAAAATTACCTGATGCTATCAAGCCTTCATATGATCCTAAATGCTATCTTTGCCCGAGCAATACTCGCGTCAATGGTGATAAGAATCCTGACTATAAGGAAAATTACGTTTTCGTCAATGACTTTGCTGCCTTAATGCCGGACACTCCTAAAGAGGGTGCCGAGAGCTCTGAGCTCTTCCAGCTTCAGCCTGCTCGTGGTACTGCTAGAGTTATCTGCTTCTCACCTGATCACTCAAAGACTCTACCCTTGCTATCAGTTCCTGAGATCCGCCGTGTAGTCGATCTCTGGGGTGAGCAGTTTGCCGATCTTAAAAAGACCTATACCTATGTCCAGCTCTTTGAGAACAAGGGCGCGGTGATGGGTTGCTCCAATCCTCATCCCCACGGACAGATCTGGGCCTGCGACTTTATTCCTGAGGAAATTTCCAAGGAATTGACTCAGCAGACTAACTATTTTGCCAAGCACGGCACCAAGCTTTTAGAGGATTATCTAAAGGCAGAGCTTGAAAAGAAAGAGCGCATCGTCTTTGAAACTGAGCATTGGGTATGCCTAGTTCCTTTCTGGGCTTTCTGGCCGTTTGAGACCATGCTCTTGCCTAAGTTCTCAGTTGCAACTATTGATGAGCTAAATGAGGCTCAGCGTGATGATCTCGCACTTGCCATCAAGATGATCACCACTCGTTATGACAATCTCTTTGAGACCTCCTTCCCCTATGCTATGGGTTGGCATAATGCTCCTACTGACGGTGAAGAGCATCCTGGCTGGCAGCTTCATGCTCATTACTATCCTCCTCTTTTGCGCTCTGCTACTGTTAAGAAGTTTGTTGCAGGCTTTGAGCTTTTGGCAGAGAGACAGCGTGATCTTACTGCAGAGCAGGCTGCGCAGAGATTGCGTGATTTAAGCGATACCCACTACAGCTCCAAATAATTTTAAGGGAATTACTATGTCAGACGTACGTAAAACTACCGCTGAGGCTTTTGTAAAACAATTTGGCTCACAGCCTGCTATGCAGGCTTATGCTCCTGGTCGTGTCAACATTATCGGTGAGCATACTGATTACAACGGCGGCTTCGTGCTTCCTTGCGCTATTAAATATGGTACCTCCATGTCCGCTAAGGAAAATGGCACCAATAAGATGCGCGTTTTAGCCTGCGATTTAAATGGCGATTATGATGAATTTGAGATCTCAGCTGCAATTGAGAAGAATGAGGACAAGCTGTGGGTAAATTATCTACGTGGCATGACTCAGCTAATTGAGCAGAAGTTCCCTGGCAAGGTTAAGGGCTTAGATGTTGCTATTTCTGGTGATGTTCCCTTAGGTGCAGGTCTTTCCTCCTCTGCATCATTAGAGGTAACCTTCGGTCACTTGGTATCTAGTGCCTTTGGTCTTGATATTCCTTTGCAGGAGATCGCCCTCATGGGTCAGGCTGCTGAGGCTTATATCGGCATGAAGTGTGGCATTATGGATCAGACCATCTCTGCTTGTGGTACTGCAAATCATGCCTTACGTATTGATTGCAAGAGCTTAGAGCTTACTCAGGTTAAGATCCCTGAGTCCTTAGTGGTCATGATCATCAATTCAAATGTTAAGCATCAGCTCGTAGGCTCTGAGTATAACGATCGTCGTGAGTCCTGTGAAAAGGCTGCCGCAGTATTAGGCGTTGGTCTTTTACGTGATGCCACTATGGAGCTTCTTGATGCGCATAAGGCTGAGCTTGATGAGGTATCTTATCGTCGTGCACGTCACGTGATCACCGAAGATCAGCGTGTATTAGATGCATCTGTTGCTCTAGAGCAGGGCGATCTTAAGACCTTAGCTAAGCTTATGTACGCCTCTCACTGCTCAATGCGTGATGACTTTGAAATCACTATTCCTGAAATTGACGGCTTAGTTGAGATCGTACGTAAGGCACTAGGTGATGAATACGGCGCTGTTCGTATGACCGGTGGTGGCTTTGGTGGCTCTATTGTGGCCATGGTTGAGCCTCAGAATGTTGAGAAGGTACGTGAGGCTGTTAACGCCAATTACAAGCAGATCTCTGGCCGTGATGCTACTATCTTTGAGACTAAAGCCTTTGATGGTGCACAGTTCGTGCGTCTTTAATCTATCCACGCTTTAACTTTAAATAAAGCTTTGATCCCGCTTACAGGCGGGATCTTTCTTGTTGCTACTGCTTTGCAGTACTCGCCTTTAATGTTCCAAAACATCTAATACATTTTTGCCTTTTACAATGTGAACAATTTCACGTTTTTTGTGCATCTTGCTTGGCGTTTGAAATTATTAGCTCCTTGTTGTGAAATAGCATAAATACACATGCAATTACACTTAGTGAGGACTTTTTATGATCCCGCAGCTTAACGATTTACCCAAAACAAATTCTTTATATCGTGAGTACCTAGCTGAGCTTAAAAATTCTGGATTTTCAGGTGATATCGAGGAGGATCATGCCTCACGTCTGTTATGTGCAACGGATAACTCTGTCTATCAATGCATGCCTGAGGCAGTGATCTTCCCAAGAACTGCTGAGGATATTTCTATTGCCTTAAAGCTACGTAATCATCCTGATTACAAGAGCATCATCTTCTCTCCTCGTGGCGGTGGTACTGGTACTAATGGTCAATCCTTAAATAAGGGCATCATGATTGATTGCTCTCGTCACATGAAGGCAGTAACAGCCTTGAATCCACAAAAGTGCGAGGTGACGGTGCAGGCAGGTGTCATTAAGGATGAGCTAAATGAGATGGTGAAAAAGGATGGCTTATTCTTCTCACCTGAGCTTTCAACATCCTCAAGAGCCTGTTTAAGTGGCATGATCTCAGATGATGCTGCAGGACAGGGCTCCTTAAAGTATGGTCGTACTTCAACTCACATCAAGAAGCTTAAGGTTGTTTTAACGGATGGATCGATTGCAACCTTTGGTCCGGTAAGTGGCGCTGAGCTTGATGCTTGCTTAAAGAAAGAGGGCATGGAAGGTGAACTCTATCGCGCCTTAGTCCCTCTGCTTAAGGATAATCGCGAGCAGATTGAAAAGATTTTCCCCAAGCTTAATCGCTTTATGACTGGCTATGATCTCTATCATGCCTATGATCCTAAGACAAATACCGTAAATCTTGCGCGTCTAATTTGTGGTGCTGAGGGTACCTTAGGTGTTATTAGTGAGGCTACCTTAGATTTAACTCCTCTGCCAAAATACCGTGCGCTATTGGTAGTCAAATATGACAACTTCATCTCTGCTTTAAGAAATGCCATTCCGCTTATTAAAGCAGGTGCGCTATCTGTTGAAACCGTGGATTCTAAGGTCTTGGGGCTTGCTAAGCAGGATTCAATCTGGCTTAGTGTGCAGGATTATATTAAAGAGGTTGAAGGGCACGAGATCGCAGGCTTAAATATTGTTGAGTTTGCAGGAGCTGATGAGAATGAGGAGCAAGAAAAATTAGAGAAGCTCTTCTCCTTGCTCTTAGGCTGCGCCTCATCGCAACAAGATGGTATTTTAGGTGTACAAAAGGTTTTAACTCCAGCAGGAATTGCTGCTGTTTATGGCATGAGAAAGAAGGCGGTAGGACTTTTAGGTAATGCTGCAGGTCGTAGAAAGCTAGTGCCATTTACTGAGGATACCGTAGTTCCGCCTCAGAATCTTGCAGACTATATCGTAGAGTTTAGAGAGCTTTTAGACTCTAAGAATGTTCCCTATGGTATGTTCGGTCACGTGGATACTGGTCTAATGCATGTAAGACCAGCTCTTGATTTAACCACAGATGAGGATCGCCAAAAACTTGTTGAAATATCAAACGGCGTGGTTGAGCTTGTTAATAAGTATGAAGGTCAGATGTGGGGTGAGCACGGTCGTGGCTATAGATCATGCTATGGTCAAGTCTTTTTTAAAGAGCTATATCCAGTAGCACGTAAGGTTAAGGAGCTGTTTGATCCTGAGAATATCCTAAATCCTGGCAAGATCTGCGTTCCATATTCAAATGATATCGATAAGCTAGTTGCAATTGATGGCCCTATGCGTGGCGATTTGGATAGAACAATTCCTCAAAGTATACGCGACAGCTTTAAAGGTGCAGTAAGCTGTAACGGTAATGGTCAGTGCTTTAGCTATTCAAAATCATCACTGATGTGCCCAAGCTATCGTTACTCAAAGGATCATACTAGAGGTCCTAAGGGCTATGCCGAGCTAATGCGTGAATGGTTACGCTTATTAAACGATAAAGGCTTTAACCCGCAAGCTGAGGAAGCTTCAGCCTTGAGTGCCATGCCAAATCCTGTGCACTTCTTTACAAGGCTTGTAAACACTCTGACTACAGCTCATGATGATTACAATACGGAGATTTTAAATAAGATCCGTACCTGTCTTGCTTGTAAGTCATGCAAGGGAGTATGCCCGGCTCATGTTAATGCCGCCGATCTTAACTCGCGCTTTATTTCCATGTATTACGATCGCTATTTAAGACCTAGCATGGATCTTTTGACTCTAAATGCAGAGTGGCTTATTCCTCTTGGGGCTAAGTTCCCTAAGCTTTCAAATTTTGTTCTGCAAAATTTCTTATTTAAAAAGCTGTGTGCCAAGGTATTTAAATTAGTTGATCTACCTCCTTTATCTGAAAAAACGTTGAGCGCCCAATGCCAAGAGCATGGATTTAAGCTCTTAAGTGCACAGCAGGCCTTAGCTCAAAAGCCTGAGGTATTAATAGTTGTTGATCCCTTCACGGCATCCTACGAAACAGATGGTTTGGTGACCTTTGCAAGCCTTATTCGCCATTTAGGCTATGACGTTCAATTCCTAAAGCCCTATGTAAATGGCAAGCTTATGGTGATCCGTGGTGCTCGCCGTAAATTTGTACATTTTGCCTCCAAGCAGGCCGCCCGCCTATCAGCTCTTGCAGCTAAGGGCATAACCTTGGTGGGCTATGATCCTGCACTTACTATTTGCTATCGTGATGAATATGAAGCCATTTTAGGAGAGGTGCGCGGTAAATTTGATGTGCTTTTACCAGAGGAATGGCTTAGCGATGCGTTAAAGCAGGAAAAAACACAGCAGGTATTAAAGAATATCGCTAATTCAAATAAACTTTTATCTACCGAGCCTTATTATCTTTTTGCACATTGTACTGAGCAGGCCTTGTTGCCAAAATCAGTGCGTCAATGGCAGGAAATTATGCAGGCCTTTAATTTGTCGTTGATCCCTGTTCCTGTTGCTTGCTGTGGTATGGCCGGCTTGCATGGACACATGGTACAAAATCAAGATGAAAGCTATAAGGTTTATGAGAAAAATTGGAAGGGAGAGCTAGCTGCTCGTCCATTTGAACGATGCCTTGTTACCGGCTATTCATGTCGCTCTCAGGTAGAGCGTATGGAAGGAAAGAAGGCTCATCATCCTGTTGAGGTTCTTGAGGCCTTGTTTACCAAGTAGCTTCTAAATTAGCTTACTTTTACTTTCAAGGTGGAGAAAATTTTTAGTTTTAAAAGCCTACTCCACCTTAAAAAATCTTTACATTATCCTCGTTAGCATGTAGTAGACTAGGACTATACCTTGTTATTGTCTTAGAGCGTTGGCTTGTATCTTTTCTGGAGAGACAAAGTGACTAAAGAGCTACTCGATTATGCATCATTAAAGGGGCTTCCTGTAAATAAATATTGTTTTGATGAGATCATCGAGCGTAACCTTTACTACGTTGATAAGACTCCTTATATCAAAAAGGTATTTCTGGATAAGAGCATAGATATATTGTTAATTACCAGACCAAGACGCTTTGGTAAGTCACTTGTAATGGATACCTTCGATAAATTTTTAAGGATTAATCCAGAAAATCCAGGTGATACCTCTTATCAAGATCAAATCTTTAAGGATACAGCAATCTATAAGGACAAGGAATTTTGCCGAGAGTTTATGGGCAAATACCCAGT
>CAVHVI010000108.1:0-7524 GCA_963639245.1 Bacteroidaceae bacterium | reverse complement strand
ATTTTAGGGTCACTCTTAAAATATAACTTTATAGAGATAACTTATGAAAATCCGTCAGGCAGAGCTTCAAGATCTAGAAATACTTACAAAAATCTATAACTACGAAGTAGAAAATGGCACTGCAACCTTCGATATGACTCCCAAAAGCGTTGAGGAGCGTAAAGAATGGTTTAATGCCCATAACCACGACGCCCATCCGCTTATTGTTGCAGTGGGAGATGACAGCTTAGTTACTGGCTACGCATCTTTATCGAGCTATGGAGCTAAGGATGCCTTTAAAACCACCGCCGAGCTTTCAATTTACGTTCATCAAAATCATCGCGGCAAGGGAATAGGACGCGCACTTGCTCAGGAAATCTTAGCTAGAGCATCAAAGGAAGGAAAACTTCACTTAATTATTTCAGTAATCACCTCTGGTAACGAGGCAAGCTGCGCACTTCATCGTACTCTAGGCTTTGAATATCAAGGCAGCATTCCAGAGATTGCACAAAAATTTGGAAAATACCTTGGAGTTGATTTCTACACCCTAAAAATTTAAGGCAGATCCTTAAAAATCAGCATTAAAAGGTAAGCTTTGTGGATAGATGCTATTTTCTGCCTAAGTAACGATGTAGCAATCTATCTAATGATTTAGGATCGATAGGCTTTGAGAAATGCTCATTCATACCAGATTGCTTTGCTTCGTCGACGTCATCTGCAAAGGCATTAGCCGTCATTGCCACAATAGGAATTGATTGAGCCTCCTCACGCTTAAGACTACGTATAGCACGGGTGGCATCATAACCGTTCATGACTGGCATCTGCACGTCCATAAAAATCAAGTCGTAATAGCCCTGAGGACAGGAGGCAAACATATCAAAAGCCTCCTTGCCATTACGAGCGATCTCAACTTCAATGCCCTTGTCATTGAGCATAGTCTTAGCTATTTCACGATTTAACTCATTATCCTCAACTAACAAAATACGCTTATTAACAAAATGCTCCTGCGCAAAAGTTTGATCGCCCTGCATATCCATTGGAGTTTCAACTAACGCATTTACCGTATAGCAGAATTTTGATTTGAAGAAGGGCTTGGACATTAAGGCGCTAACTCCAGACTCCTTAGCCTTTGCCTCAATGGGAGCAAAGTCATGCGCAGTCAACATTATGATGGGCACATCCTCACTAATATGCTCACGTAGCTTGCTAGTAATAGCAATACCATCACTTGCCTGATGCATGTTCCAATCAACTAAAATCAAGCCAAAAGGATCGGTTCGTGTCTGAGAAAGTGCAAACTGCACCGCCTTGTTGGAATTTGTGGAAAACTCCGTACGCAGGCCTAATTGCTTTAACGATTCACAGATGTCTCTACAGGTATCCTCGTCATCATCGATCACGAGTACCCTCAGATCACGCCACTTATAATCAAGATCCTCAACTGCACCAATTTCCTCAACCACCATGGGCAGTTCAACAGTGAAATTTGAGCCATGATCAAGCTTACTTTGAACACTGATGCGACCATTCATTAGGCGCACAAGGTTGGAGGTAATGGCCATACCAAGTCCTGAGCCAACAGCAACGGCATCCTCGCCCTGCTGCTCGCGTTCAAATGGTTCAAAAATATGCTTTTGGAATTCCTCAGTCATGCCGATGCCACTATCTGTAATGCTAAATACGTAAGTACGCATTCCTTCATGAGCATTGGCAATATCGTAAACATCAAATCTTACAAAACCGCCTGAATTGGTGTATTTGATAGCATTTGACAGAATATTCAAAATAACCTGTCTTAAGCGTAGCTTATCGCCAATGACATTTTCCGCATTAATACCAGATAGATTAATCTCCAAGGATAGATTTCCTGCGGTGGCTTGAGGCTTTACCAAATCAATGGTTTCTAATAAGAATTCTGTAATATTGAATGGCTCCTCTTCAATGGCGATCTTGCCACCTTCAATCTTAGCCATATCCACAATATCGCTCACCAAGCTTAATAAATGCTGACCTGCCATGGAGATCTTTTTAACACCAGAGAGCACTTGATCCTTATTCTCAGGGTGCTCTGCCAAAACTGTTGCCATTCCTAAAATAGAATTTAAAGGCGTTCTAATATCGTGAGACATATTAGACAGGAAACGGCTCTTAGATTCAGTTGCAGCTTTGGTAGATGACAAGGCATCTAGTAATACCTGACGCTGGTTCCTCTCGGCTTTCTTCTTATCATCAATGAGCTTAATTAAAAATACTGCAGCATCATTTCCGTCTACGGATGCAACTGTAATCAACTCCAAAGACATCCAGTGGTAACGATTATCTGAGAATTTACATTCAGCCTCACAGATAATGCTATCGTTAGACGAGGATGCAAGTAGCTTTACCTTCTCGGGCGCAAAAAGATTGGTGAATTCAACCTTATAAGGTGACTTCATTCGAGATAACAAATAATCATACACATTGTCATATTTGCAGGTATTTTGCATCTTGGTCCTATCTGCATCCTGCATATACATGATATGTAAATTATTTGTCTCAAAATCTAATTGAGCGATCATGGCACAGTCTTTTGCTAAGGCTGATGTAAGAAGCTGGCGGTCGTTCTTGCCCTGTCTATTGATTTGCTCAATCATGCGTTTGATGGAAGTAATATCGTAGAAAGAAACAAGGATGAATTTGCCTCCCTCAATATCAACAAACAAGGACAAATTAAATTCTATCCACGCCATCACACCATCAAGCTTTCTTATGCGGCATTCAAGCTGCTGTCTTTTCCCCGACTGCTTTAACTCATTTAAAGCATTAAGCAGCATCTCCCTATCTTCTTCAATAACCAAATCCGGCGTTGCCTGCTCTTCCGCGGACACTCCTAAAAAATCTAAGCCAATATCATTAATGCGAACACAGCGATAAGGCGCTTCTCTATTAACTAACGCTAAACCTTCATGGACTGCATTAAATAAATAGCTAACGTATTCCTCGCGCTTGCTAGCAGTGTTCTTTATCTTGGTAAATTTACGATAGAAGAAAATTGAAAACAGCAAGAACATTACTGCCACACCACATTGAATAAGAAGCATAAAGCTACGTGTTGACTGTGATGTACTGAGCATATCGCTTACTGGTACTGCAGAAATAAGCGCCCACGAGGAGCCAAGACCTATAGGACGGTAAGCAATGAAATGCTGAACACCTTTTAGGTTTATTACTGCCCAACCGGTTTTGCCAGTAGCTAGAGCTGAGGTTAACTGCGAGATAGTCTCGCCTTCAGCATCTTGATCGGCAAAATCAAAAAAGTTACTTGTTGATTGATCATCTAATGTTTGCGGGCGGAATAAAATTTTTCCATCAGTATTAATAAGATATGAGGCACCCTTATCACCAAAGAAGGATAAGGAGTAGTTTTTATTAATTACGCTTACCTCATACTCCTTAACTAAAGCCGCCTTACTACCGTCTAACAGCGTCACCCATATGTATAAGTCAAAAACATTTATGCCGTTAACAGAGTTAACATGAGGATCTAATATGCCCTCATCGCGGTTAGTCTTAGAGAGCATAGAAATCACGCTCTCATCAGGTTTAACCCAGGATGGTCCAACCGTTCCATCGGTAAAATACATTAAAAATCTATGATCGACCGCGTGATACATGCCCATAGCATTTTGTGCCATTTCCTTATCACCTGACTTAAGCAGTTCCTCCTTGGCCATATGCATAGTGCTATATGACACCTCTAGCTGGGAACTAAGACCTAGGGCCTGCTGCTTGGTCATCTCAGACACAGTTTCAACGGATTTTTGCCAAGAGCTTTGTGAAACAGCATGATTAAAGATCCATGCAAGAGATACAAGCAATACCGCTACACCTATACATAGGGCGGCCATTATCAAGCGAACATTTTTTTCAAACTTTTTCATAGCAATAGATCTTTTATCAGCTTATGTAAGATGAAGACTCATTTCCTGTCTAAGCCTCATTAAATTTAAACAAGGCCCCTTACAAAAAGCTTTGTGCACAAAAAACTTATAAATACTTACCAATCATCAAACGAGCATCCTTGTTGCATAGGCGTATAGATAGCATTTTTTGCTATCTATATTAATCATCAACAAAATCAGCCAAGATATTCCTTAAGGGTAGTAACAATTTTCTCCATATTAAGAGGTTTGCTTATATGATCATTCATTCCAGCCTCAATAGAACGGCTTCTGTCCTCAGCAAACGCATTAGCAGATACCGCAATAATAGGAACAGTCTTGCTGTCCGCGCGCTCTAAGGCTCTAATTCTGCGCGTAGCCTCTAAGCCATCCATCACCGGCATGATGATGTCCATGAGTACTATGGAAATCTCACCAATCTGCGACATAGCAAAGGCATCGACTGCTTCCTTGCCATTACGCGCAACCACCACCTCGGCACCGATCTCGCCTAGAATGAACTCAGCTATTTCAAGATTAAGCTCATTATCCTCAACCACTAGCACCTTGCGATCGATAAATTGATTAGCATTCAAGGTCTCGGAAGTGTCTTCACCATCCTTTGCAACGGAGAAAGGAAGTCTTATGGTAAACACCGTACCAACATTCTTGGATGATACAAAGGAAATGCTGCCATGCATTTTGTCAATAAGCTGCTTGGAAATAGCTAGGCCCAATCCCATACCATGACCGCCGGCTCCACCTTGTGCCTGGAAATCATTTTCCTGCGCAAATGGCTCAAAGGCATGCTTTTGGAACTCCTCACTCATGCCTATACCGGTATCAGAAATTATGAATTCAAACCACAATTCAGATCCTGAGGCAAAGGACTCACGACATTGCAGTGTCACGGAGCCACCATCTTTATTATGGCGAACAGCGTTATCTAATAGGTTCACCAATACTTGTCTAACATGTAGTTGTGAACCACATACCATCAAATGAGGGCCATCAAAGGGAGTGCTCTCAAGCTTAACATTTGCTCGTCTGGCCTCAGGTTGCACGATATCCGTTACATCCTGCAACAGATAACGCATATCAAAGGAATTGTTTTCAAGCTGAAGTTGCCCTGATTCAAGCTTACTCATCATCAGCACCTGATTGATAATAGTAAGCAGGCGGCTACTTGCAGTTGAGATCTTATCTAGGCATTCACCGACTTTTTGCTTATCGTCCCTTGCCTTCTGAGCCATGGCGAGCATGCCCAAAATCACATTGATGGGAGTTTTCAGATCATGACTCATGCGTTGCAAGAAATCAGTCTTGGCTACAGCTATTTGCTTGTTACCATCCTTACTATTTTGTAGCTGATCTAAAAGCTCCTGCTCTTTGCGCTTGTCAGCATCCACGTTTTGAATGCTAAGCACAAAGCCATCGGTGCTATTACTACCATCCCTTTGCAAAGGATAAATATTGATGCGGTGCCAAACTCCTGCATGATCCTCAACGGTCACCACCGAGTTACGACCTTCATTTAGGCGAGAGCGTAAATGGTCGTTTTTAAAATAGCGTGTAACCTCTTCTTTTTTATCATTGTGGCTATAAATACGAATTAAGGTGTTGATTACGGTTCCTATATCATTTTTGTAATGAAAAAGGCCCTTGATATTATCTGGTACCTTAAGAAATTGCCATGCATCCTTAGCAAATTCATATACAAGCACCACATCGTAATAGCTACCTAGTGCATCAATAGTACGTTCAGTATGCAAGTCCTGCCTCACGCTTCTTCCCACAAGTAAAATACGTACAACGACCAGCATTAAGAAGAAAATGGCAAGCATTACCGAGCACAAGATAAGGTCTTTATGGCGAGTCTCGAACACCGAAGATTCTGGGCAGAACATGTAAATAACATAGTTCTTATAGCCTCGGCTCATACCATACCAAGCATCTGAGCCGTCTTTTAGGTACACCATGTTACTAGTGCTATTTTGGGAATTTTCCTCAAACTGAGTAAGTAGCGGATCTTTGATGCTATCGCCACCTATGATCATCGTATTGGTCTGATGATCTACGACAAAAATCTTACCGTTCTTGGGATAAATACGACCATCAACAATATCTGCTAAGGAAAGCTTAACGCCATTGGCAGTTACATTACGGTATAAAAAAGCCATACCAGGACCATCACGACGAGACATGGCTACCACATCGTACTTATCTGTGCCTATGCTCAATCGTTCCATAAAGGATCGGCGATCAGTTCCTCTAACATCTACTGCAGGAGATATGGCACGAACCCTAGTCCAAATCTTAAAAGCATTTTCAGAGGTTACAACCTCGGTATTCATTTCGCCGTCAAATATGACAATGCCGTCAACAAACTGATTTCCAGTAAACTGACTCAAACGTCCAACACGATCAAAATCCTCAAAGCCTAGGTAATTAACACAGGCCTCTGCTCTTTCACGTAAAGACAAAAGATCGGAGGTCTGACGTTCAAGCATGTACTGCTTAAAGTGGGCACAAGTATTAACTAGCGAGGTTAAGGACTCATCCATTTGCGCTTTAGTCTCTATCAGATCCTGCTCAGTGCGCACTGAGTACACCGTGACATAGCCCACAACCGCGGTGATAGCAAAAACAATTATCAAAATGATATTGATAGGAAGGAATTGTATATGCTTGTTCATAATCGATTATTCGCTTAACTGTATCCTTGCAGTAGAGCTAACCTTAGCTTTTGGTTCTTGGTAGGTTAAGCCGTATTTCTCTACAGTTTTCTGAATAAAGCCATCATTCTTCATCTGACGCAGAGTTCTATCTAAGGCCTCTGCCAAAATTAAATTTCCATTCTTATAAAAAGCTACGCCAACACCAACGGTCATAATGCTTTCATCTAAGATCTTTACATTAGGAATATTCCTAGATAAGGCTGTTAATAAGCTGTGATATCCAGAAACTGCATCACAGGCTTTTTGCTCAAAGGCGGTAATAGCTTCCTCTGGCGTTGAAAACATTAATAACTCAGTTACATGTGGAATATCAGGATTTACCGACAAAGGAGCAGAGGTGAACCATTTTTCAGGCTGGGATGAGCGTTGCATACAGACCTTACGCGTTCTAAGGTCCTTTATAGAGGAAATTCCACCATCATCGCGTACCAAAACGCTATGTATCGCAGAAAGATAAGGCCCTGCCCAAGAGTACTTTTGCTCACGACCGTTCATATCAAAGCAGGCCCAAATTGCATCAACTTGCGCATTCTCTAGCAGTTCATCCTTTTGTCCCCATTGCATGATCTTAAATTCAAGATCATAGCCTAACCTTTTACAGGCTTCGACTGCTAAATCATAATCTATCCCAGTAAGACGGCCATCATCTCCAAAATAGACATAGGGCTCAAAAACATCTGCCCCAAAAACTAACTTTTGCTTAGAAGAGGATAAATTTGATCTGGTGTACTTTGATTTGCCATCTTGTTCCTGACATGCTGCTAAAAAAACTACTGAGCAACAGATCATAAGGAATATAAGCATACCTTTTTTAAAAAAATGCTTAGTACGCCTTAGTGTGGTATGCAAGCTAATTTTAACGAACATACTATTCGCCATAATTAAAG
>CAVHVI010000107.1:0-7575 GCA_963639245.1 Bacteroidaceae bacterium | reverse complement strand
TAGTAAATATGCAAGCAAGATCCGTTATTTTATAGGTGATGTACGCGATAAGGAGCGTTTAAATCTAGCACTTCGTGGGGTTGACATCGTGATCCACGCAGCTGCCATCAAGCAGGTACCGGCTGCAGAATATAATCCCATGGAATGTATTAAAACCAACGTCATGGGAGCTGAAAATATCATTGAGGCCGCGCTTGAAAATAATATAGATAAGGTAGTAGCCCTCTCAACTGATAAAGCGGCCAACCCCATCAATTTATATGGAGCAACTAAGCTTTGCTCAGATAAATTAATGACTGCTGCTAACAATTTAGCAGGCGATCGTCGTACCCGCTTTGCCGTTGTTCGCTATGGAAATGTTTCCGGATCCCGCGGATCGGTGGTGCCCTTATTTAAAAAGCTTAAGGAAGAAAAGGCAGAATTCATTCCCATTACCGACAAGCGCATGACCCGCTTTTGGATAACCCTACCTCAAGGCGTTGATTTTGTACTCCATGCCTTAGTACGCATGCATGGAGGTGAGACCTTTGTCCCCAAGATCCCTTCAATTCGCATAAGCGATCTCGCACGAGTTATTGCCCCTGAAATCCCTATTAAGGAAATTGGCATCAGACCTGGTGAGAAAATTCATGAGATCATGTGTCCGCGCGATGACTACATGCATGTGATTGAATTTGAAAACTTCTTCATCATCCGCCCATCCCTAACCTTCTATGGCACCAACGATGAGTCCTACCGTACCACCAAGCTAGGTGAGGAAGGACACGACGTAGCTGATGGCTTTGAATATAATTCGCTTGCTAATCCTATATATATGACCGATGAGCAGCTACGCGAGGTATGTTTTCCTAAATGATCCCCTATAGCACTCAAAGCATCGATGCAACTGATTACGATGCGGTGCTTGAGACCTTAAGCTCCCCTTATTTAACCTGCGGGCCGAAAGTTACTGAATTTGAAGATGCAATATGCATGAAGACCGGCGCCCGCTATGCTGTTGCCTGTAATTCATGTACCTCTGCTTTGCATCTTGCTATGCTGGCCTTGGGGATCCATCAAGGGGATATTGTCTATGTCAGTGCCATTTCCTTTGTCGCCTCCGCAAACTGCGTGCGTATGTGCGGCGGCAAGGTGAAGTTTATCGATATCGATCCTAATACAGCCAACATAAACTGCAATGTGCTTGAATCCATGCTGATAAAGGATCAGAAAAAAGGTCGTCTTCCTAAGGCCTTAGTGGCAGTTGATATGGCAGGCAGACGCTGTGATTTTATGCGCATCAAAGCCTTATCTAAGCGCTTTGGCTTCAAGATCGTTGAGGATGCCGCGCATGCCCTAGGTGCAAGCTATATGGGAGATAACACCGGATCGGGTTTATACGCAGACATCACCTGCTTAAGCTTTCACCCCGTAAAGATCATCACCTCCTGCGAAGGCGGCATGGTTTTAACCCAAAATGAGGCTTTATATCAAAGGATTAGAGCTCTGTGTTCACACGGCATAACTCATGACAAAGCTCAATTTAAAGATAAAAGTCATGAGGCCTATTACTATGAAATGCACTCCCTAGGCTTTAATTATCGACTCTCAGATCTTCACGCAGCCTTAGGATCATCGCAGCTTACACGTCTTGATATCTTTGTGGAGATGCGAAGAAAAAAAGCCGCCAAATACTTTGATCTTTTAAAGGATGTTAAAAATCTCAAGCTTCCTACTCCCGATACTGAGGATTCGCAAAGCGCTTGGCATCTCTATCAGGTAAGAATAGGCAAAGGAGCTCGCGATAGTATCTATAGACAGCTTCGCGACTGCGATATTGGCGTACAGGTACACTACCTGCCCATCTATCGTCATCCCTATTATCAAGGGTTAAAACACTATTATCCCTTGCGGGGGGCTGAGCAGTTTTTTAAGGAAACCCTCTCCATTCCACTCTTTCCTACCCTTTCCAATCTCAAGCAGGAAATGGTAGCAGCCAAGCTCATCTCTCTTGTAGAAAAGCTTTAATGAGAACAAAGCTATGAGTGATATCAAAAGATTAGCCGTGATCCCCGCGCGCGGTGGCTCCAAAAGAATTCCGCACAAAAATATCAAGGATTTTTTAGGCAAGCCCTTAATTGCTTATTCAATTGAAGCAGCAGTTAAATCAGAGCTTTTTTCTAAGATCATCATCTCAACTGACGATGAGGAAATAGCAACGGTTGCTAAAAAATATGGTGCCGAGGTTCCTTTTTTGCGCGATCACAACCTAGCAGATGACTTCACCGGTACCCGTGCTGTAACTATAGATGCCTATGAAAGGCTAAAAGATCTAGGCTTTGATGCCGAGGTTATATGCTGTATCTATGCCACCGCCCCTCTGCTTACTGCCAAATATCTTATCGATGCCTATAATTTTTTTAAAAAGGAGCAGGCAGATTACCTCTATGCCTGTTGTGAATTTCCCTTCCCCATTCAAAGAGCTCAATATTTAGATGAGCATAAGGCTCCAACTCCGGTCACTCCTGAGTTTATGGCCTCACGCTCGCAGGATCTTCCCAAAACCTATCAGGATGCAGGACAGTTTTACTTTCACTCCCGTCGCAATCTTACTGCAAAGGATGAGCCTATGGTCAATCGTGGCTTTGAGCTCCCACGTCACCGGGTCATCGATATTGATACTCCTGATGATTGGGATTATGCCCAAGCTATGGCTAAGGCCGTGCATGAATTGGGACTTAGGTAAGGATGCTTAAATGGTTATAGATTTAAGCACTAAGCCTAAATTAATTTGCGTAGTACTTGAGGCAGGCTTTGACATTGGCACTGGCCATTTGATGAGAGTTAAGGGGCTATTGCCTTATCTTACAAAAAATCATTACCAGCTCTATCTAATCTCAAACTCCTTTGACAACAAGCTTGCGCATATGGCAGAGGAATATGCAGAGATTAAAGTCTGTAAGAAGGAAGAAATCTCTGACATTATCAATAGGCTAAGACCTAATCTTACCCTTATTGATCATTACTTTTTTCCCTATGAGCTTGAGCATAAGATTGAAGGCAAGAAGGTAGTAATTGATGATCTAAAGCGCGCTCATGACTGTGCCTTACTCCTTGATGCCAGCTTTTTTACCGATGAGAGCTCCTATAAAGGCAAAGTTCCCACAAGCTGTAGGCTTTTAACCGGTCCTCAATACTCACTTATTCGTGAGGAATTTTTAAATCTTGAGCATAAGCAAAATTTTCCTCCCAAAGTGCTCATAAATTATGGCGGATCTGATCCTGCGCATGCCTGTCTTAAGGCCGTGCGCTCTATCATGCAATCTCACTTATTAAAAACTGAGGATAATTTATTTAGCTATACCGTGCTTGCAGGTGCTGCCAATGAGAATAAAGATGAGCTCAAAGCTCTGTGCTCAAAGCGTCCTGATTTTGAGTTTATGGTTGAAACCAATGAAATGGGCAAGCTCTTTTCTCGCTGTGATCTTGCTATGGGCGCCTATGGTGGTACCTGCAAGGAGCGCATGGCAGCAGGTATTCCTTGTTTAGGAACAGTTATTGCCTCAAATCAAGAAATAGGCCCTTTGATTTTTGAAAAATATAAATGTGGCTTGGATATCACGCTTAACGAGCTTGAAAATCCAGAGCTTGTGGGAAAAATGCTTTTAGAGCTAAACCGTCATCGCAATGAGTTTGCCCAAAACGGAAAAAAACTAATTTCAAATGATGGCATCAAACAAGTTGCTGATGCCATTTTAGAGCTTCTTAAGAATTAAAGTTTAGAGCTCTTCATCACCATCTAAATGCAATGGCAACTGCCACACAATAGGATCTTTCCCACAGGTCTTTAGATACTCATTAGCCTGTGAAAAATGTCTACAACCAAAAAAACCACGATGAGCAGACAGCGGACTTGGATGAGCAGCCTTTAAAACTAAGTGCTTGGCGGTATTTACACAAGCGCCCTTATTCTGCGCAGGTCTTCCCCACAGCATAAATACCAAATGCTCACAGCGCTCATTTAGAGCTGCAATTACAGCATCGGTAAATACTTCCCAGCCCTGTCCTGCATGAGAATTGGCATGTCCTTGAGTAACCGTTAGCGATGAATTTAAAAGCAATACTCCCTGTCTTGCCCAAGGGATAAGACAACCATGATCGGGGATCTCAAAGCCAACGTCATCACGCAATTCCTTATAAATATTCACAAGTGATGGTGGAACCTTGGTTTTAGCAGGAACTGAAAATGAAAGTCCCATGGCCTGATTAGGCTCATGATAGGGATCCTGACCTATGATAACTACCTTTAGATTTTCTAAGGTGGTGTACTTAAAGGCATTAAAAATACAATTCTCAGGAGGATAAACGATCACTCCCTGTGCTCTTAACTGATGCTGATAGCTATAGGCATGAGAAAAAGCATCAGTATTTTTCAAAGGGCCGATGATATCGTGCCAATTAAGACTCATTTTGTACTCAAAAATAATTAACCAGAAGATTCATAAAACAAACCAAAACTAGCTCAAAATATAAGTAAAGTGATTTTTATCAGTCCTGCTTATTATCTTCTGTTGTGTTTTACGCTAGCCTAGCTATGATTATACAAGTATTTAGCAGAGCGCCATGTACCCACACGACAAATTAAGGATCAAACATTCAAGTCAAAAAAAGAAAACAATTCATGAAAGATGATGATAATCGACTACTTCCTTCGTGATTAAACATGATCCTTAAGGTGTAAGTTCATGAGCGACTATAAGCCTCCCTTTCAGTTGACATCAAAGATAATCTACCAGCTTGCAGAAATTTGCGAGCTCCTAGGTAGAATTACCGCACTGCACCTAACAAATATCAGTACTAGCCTTAGACAAGCTTTCCTCGTCCGTAGCATCCACGCCTCTCTTGCAATAGAACAAAATTCGCTGTCATTAGCTCAGGTAAAGGCTGTTTTAGACGGCAAGATGATACTTGCTACCCCCATTGAAATCAAAGAGGTACAAAACGCCGCTGATGCCTATAAACTGATATCTATCTTAAATCCTGCATCTGTAGACGATCTACTTAGGGCCCACCAGCTCATGATGAAAGATCTAGTACCAGAAAACGGAAAATTCCGCTCAGGAGGCGTAGGCGTCTTTAAAGGAGATATGTTGATCCACATGGCGCCTCCGGCACAATTCGTGCCCAAGCATATCCACAACCTATTTACGTGGTATCAGCGCTCTGAACTTCATCCGTTAATTAAGAGTGCCATCTTTCACTACGAATTTGAATATATCCATCCATTCGCAGACGGCAATGGTCGCATTGGACGTATGTGGCATAGTCTTCTTCTTGGCACATGGAAGGAACTCTTTTTCTATCTACCGCTCGAGGAATTTATTAAGTCACAGCAAAAAAAATACTACGACACACTAAACATCGCTGATAAAACAACAGATTGTGCTGA
This sequence comes from Bacteroidaceae bacterium, assembly GCA_963639245.1. GTDB lineage: Bacteria > Pseudomonadota > Gammaproteobacteria > Enterobacterales > Succinivibrionaceae > Succinivibrio. The sequence continues at coordinate 2,147 of CAVHVI010000107.1, read as the reverse complement.
CTTTGTTGAGCTTATGCTTGAAATCATTCGTGACAGCTTAACAGAGCTTACGCTTGTCGATCGTAGAACCGACCAAGTAACCGATCAAGTAACCGATCAAGACAATTCAGCTCTAACACGACTTCTACTAGCGCTTGGTAACGAAACACTTAAAGCAACGGATTTGATGCAAAGGCTTGGACTTTCACACAAACCAACCTTTCGCAAAAACTATTTAAATCCTGCCTTAGAACAAGGCCTAATTGAACGTACGATCCCAGATAAGAAAAACAGTAGCGCTCAAAAATACAGAAAAGCTAAAAAATAAAAAAGAGCCGCGTTGTTGGCTTTTAGAAAAACTCAGAGCACATATCTTTGTAGCCGAGCTTAATCTTTGCCATCTATAAAAACAATAAAGGGGAGCTTTGCTCCCCCTATCCTTAAAAAAATAGCAGATTAGCCTAAGGTCTTAACCATAGCAACAATCTTCTGGCAGGTCTCAGTTACAGCCTTCCAATCTTTTGCCTTAACAGCAGATGAAGGAGGAACGAATGAACCACCGCAAGCTGCAACATTCTTCAAGCTCAAGAACTCAAGCAGGTTGTCTAAAGATACGCCACCAGTAGGAACGAACTTCATCATGGCATAAGGACCTTCTAAGGCTTTCAAGGTCTTAACACCACCGTAAGCACCTGCAGGGAAGAACTTAACGGTATTCAAACCAAAGTCCAAGGCCTGCTCCAAATCAGAAGGAGTAACAGTACCAGGGCAGACAGGCATGTTGTGCTTGATGCACCAGTCAACAACCTTAGGATTGAAGCCTGGGGTAATAACAAACTTACCACCACGATCCATGGTCTCCATGGCGTGATCGATATCGTGAACGGTACCAGAGCCGACGATGATCTCAGGAACTTCCTTAGCCATACGCTCGATCACTTCGCCACCAACAGCAGTTCTAAAGGTAACCTCAGCAACAGGAATACCACCGTCAACCAATGCATGAGCCAAAGGAACTGCATCGTTAGGATCGTCTAAGGTTACAAGAGGAACGATACGGATTTTTGCAATTTCATCAATAACAGACATTCTCAAACTCCATTAAAGCACAACACGCTTGTGGGAATCCATAAAGGCTTTCAACTGCTCAGGGGTAGGCAAGCCTTCATTGTCGCCTACGAAGGTGCACTGAATAGCACCGATTGCGCAGCCACGCTCAACAGCCTTCTCAATAGGTAAACCTTCCATGAGGCCAGTTAAGGTACCAGCAGCAAAGCCATCACCTGCACCAACGGTATCAACAACCTTATCGATAACGAAGCCTGGAACCATAGTCTCGGTCTTGCCATCAGAAATCAAGGCACCGGTAGGACCGCACTTAGTAACAACAGTCTTTGCACCTAAGCCTAAATAGAACTTGTTGATCTCATGAGCATCGGTAGTACCGCAGAGGATCTTACCCTCACCATCACCAGGCAATACCAAATCAGCCTGAGATGCGAGCTCATTGATATAGGAAACCATTACTTCCTGTGAAGGCCAAAGCTGAGGACGGAGGTTAGGATCGAAGGAAACGAACAAGCCAGCCTCACGAGCCTTCTTAAGCATTAGCTTAACAGCGGCACGAGTAGAATCAGATAGTGCAGGAAGAATACCGGTCAAATGAATGTGAGAGAACTTGGTAAAATCAGCCTGCTCAACATCAGCCTCTGACAAAGTAGAAGCAGCAGAGCCTGCACGGAAGTAGAAAATCTCAGGATCGCCTTTGGAGACCTTGGACTTTAACATGAAGCCAGTACGACGCTCTTTGGTATAGATAACATAGGAGTTATCAATGCCGTTGTCGTTGAGGGTGCGGGAGATGAGCTTGCCAAAAGGATCGTCACCAAGCTTTGTCATATAAGCGGTGTTGTGACCCAAACGAGCAGCACCAGTAGCTACGTTGAACTCTGCACCAGCAACAGCCAAGCTGTAGCCCTTGACGCTGTCAAGTGAGCCTTCAGTCTGAGCAATGAGCAAGCCCATAGGCTCGCCAGCAAGTAGCAATCCTTTACCCATGATGGTTTTTCTCCTAATTACAGATAATGGTCATTTAGACCTCAATAAGAATATTTACCTATTATTTTAAGTCATTTTTATATGTTCTGCCTGATGATGAGGATCACAAT
>CAVHVI010000106.1:6519-7822 GCA_963639245.1 Bacteroidaceae bacterium | reverse complement strand
ATAAGATGAGGGATCATGCAGCGAGTGGCGCGCAATAAAGCCCTGTAACACAGAGGGAGTGCCACCTGAGCTATACCAATAATTTAAAAAACCCAAGTGAGGTTGCTTTAAAAAGGAAAGCACAGACCAAGGAGTATAGACATGAGTTTTAGCCTCCTTGTCAAAACAATAGCCGTTGTAATTGCGTTTGAGATCAGCAAAACACTGCTCAATATTTATATCAAGCACTGAGGCGGCATTTTCAACAAAGAGTGTAAAGTAATGCTTGACCTCATCCTCAGTATATCCAAGCAAGCTTCCATATTGAGGATCAAAGCTTAAATCAGTGACGAAATTAGTTCCTGAAAATAGATTAAGATTGCGGTACTTACTGATCCCGGTACAAAACAAGAACCTTAAAAGGCCACTGCATCTCTTAACTGCAGACCAAAATGCATTGAGCTCTTGCGTAACCGCCTCATATAGCTCTGGCTCATTAAGAGTATTATTCAAAGGAGAATCGTACTCATCTATTAGAAGGACAATATTTAGATCTGCATTAGCCTTTATGGTTGCCTCAAAAATATCGATAGCACTTGCTATCCCCGCTTGAGGACTGGCTGCGGTTACCTCTAATCCGGCATCATTTAATGCTCGCAACAGCATCTTGCTAAGATCATTTTGAAAAGCATCAAAGGAAGTAAAAGCATTGCAAGCGGTAAAATCAAGGTGAATTACAGGGTAGGTGCTCTCATCAGTCCACAGATTTTCAATTGCAAGCCCTTTAAAATCCCTAAGCCCATGTTGAAAAAGAGACTTAAAGGTACTGATAAGTAGAGTTTTTCCAAAACGTCTTGGACGAGAAATAAAGAAATAATCAGACTGACAGGCCAAATCAAAAATTTGTTTGGTCTTATCTATATAAATCTGGCCACCATGCCTAAGTTTAGTAAAATCAACCTTCCCGCGAGGAAGAGCATTTAGCATGGCATTAGTTGTGATTATTTCTGTATTACTCATTTATGTATGCCAAGCTGAGCTTCACTGAGTGCAATGTTATTTTGCCTTGCAAGATCCAGAAGTTTTTCCCGAGATAACTCCAGTGATTTGCTAATGATATCTATACCTGCACCATTCCTCATAAAAGAGATGGCATTTTTAATCCGTACCTTTTTAACACCATTTATGTAGCCTTTTCTAAATCCCTCTATGAAACCTTTCTTAAAAAAATAGTTGTCTCTTGAAATTTGATCCCGAACAGCCCTCTCTTCGAAGATCTCCTTCATGCGAGCAATATAAGCACTGTTAAATCCGAAATTGTTTG
>CAVHVI010000106.1:0-6500 GCA_963639245.1 Bacteroidaceae bacterium | reverse complement strand
ATCCACAGCAAGCTTACTCTTTAACGGTGATGTTGTTTTGCTTAGCAAGTTCCAACAATTCTTCTTTGGTAATATCCATTGAATTCATTATTAATGTCAATGAACAACCATTTTTCATAAAAGCAACAGCATTTTTGACACGTTCTTTTAACGCGCCCTTTTTCAAAAAACTATTGTCTCTTGAAATGCGATCACGCTCAGCTCTCTCCTCGAAGATCTCCTTCATGCGAGCAATATAAGCACTGTTAAATCCGAAATTGTTTGAATCAGACATAGATGTTTCATCCACAGCAAGCTTACTCTTTAACGGTGATGTTGTTTTGCTTAGCAAGTTCCAACAATTCTTCTTTGGTAATATCCATTGAATTCATTATTAATGTCAATGAACAACCATTTTTCATTAGAGCAACAGCATTTTTGACACGTTCTTTTAACGCGCCCTTTTTCTCGCCCTTTTTCTCGCCCTTTTTCTCACCCTTTTTCTCGCCTATTTTCTCGCCTTTTTTCAAAAAACTATTGTCTCTTGAAATACGATCACGCTCAGCTCTCTCCTCAAAGATATATTTCATTCTTTGCACGTAATCACTAGAGAAAGTCTTAGTTAACTCAATGGCACTAGACATAGCAACATCATTCATAGCTATTTTCTCCTTCTCTGCAAATGGGATCTTAGGATCTAAAATCATAAGCCATTGCTCTTGCTTCGACATATTTTCATGATAAGAAAGTTTAGGCAACTCCACAAAAAATAGTCTCACATCGTCACAAAGGCGCTCATCAGGCTTCTCAAGATGTAGCGTAGCCAAATTTATAAAGCTCTTACGCCAACCAAAGATCTTGTAATTTAGAAGATTGATGCATATAACTGGGCGATGAGCATCGTAATCCTCGCCCTTTTCAAGTTGCCCCTTGTAGCAGTTGGCCCAATAATCTAAAGAACGTCGGACCATATCGTCACTATTAAGCCTTTGCATCTCAATATTGACTTGTTCGCCACTATCTAACTTACATAAGACATCTAACCTGCAGGTTCTCCCATCCTTTTGCTCTGCAATGGTCTCTGTTGGCAAAAAATCTAGATCCTTAATCTCATGACCAAGCTCAGATCCTAGAATTGAGTTCAAAAAAGCAATAGTGACATCCTTATGCTCATTGTTTGCAAAGATATATTTGAACAAGGCATCGTTGGTCAGATCTAAAAAATCCTCTTTTCTCCGTTGCTTGGCAATCTTTTGTATATAGGTAGTGTAAGTTGTAGCCATTGCCTGTCCTATTGCAAGATTTTTATTAACATTTCACCTTTAATTTATAGGATCTAGACGCTGAAGTCAATAAAATTATTTGGCTTTTTTAAGCCATTGATATAGTAACTTTTTCTTATACTCGAGCCAAATAATCGCCACCTAACACATACTGATAAGTAGTCAAAGCCTCAAGTGCCATCGGACCTCTTGCATGAAGCTTTTGAGTTGAGATTGCAACCTCGGCTCCCAATCCAAACTGTCCACCATCTGAAAAACGGGTAGAGGCATTTACATAGACACATGCAGATCCTGCCGAGCGAATAAAAAGATCAGCATTGTGCTTGCTGTCAGTTAGGATAGCATCTGAATGTGATGCATGATGCTCAACCATATGTAAGCAAGCCTCTTTAACATCCGCAACAATCTTCAAATTCATGCGCAAGGAAAGGAATTCCTTATCTAAATCATCAGCTTTTCCTGCCTCAAGATATGGATAAGCCCCACAAAGAGCTAAGGCATCACCATGTGCTAATACTGTTACCTTATAGTTTTCAAGAGCTGCTAGTAATTTAGGAATTAATTTGTCGGCCACTTTTTCATGTACTAACAGCGTATCAAGAGCATTACAGGCAGATGGCTTTTGCACCTTGGCATTAACTATTACCGGAATTGAACGCTCAATATCACAGCTTTCATCACAGAAGATATGGCTAATACCAAAGCCTCCAATGATCACCGGTATTGATGATTGCTCCTGACACATACGTTGTAGCTTTTCACCTCCACGAGGAATGAGCACTGAAATATAATCCTTTTGTGCAAGCATCACGGAGATAAGCTCTCTATCAGGAGAATTAACAAAAGCCACCGTATTTGCATCAAGATTGCAGCTTATTAAGGCTTGTACGATTAAGCTATGCAATAAGGCATTAGTTTTAATGCATTCAGAGCCACCACGTAGTACACAGGCATTGCCCGCTTTTAAACACAAGGCTGCAATATCTACCGTCACATTAGGACGAGACTCATAGATCACGCCGACAACACCTAAGGGAACTGAGCGTTTGTGCAAGGTAAGTCCTGAGGGCAAGGTTCTTCCATCCCATACTTTATTTAAGGGATCATCTAATAAAGCCACCTTGCGCACACCAGCTACCATCTCGTTAAAGCGTGAATCATTGAAGGTCATTCTGTCAACTAAGGCCTCACTTAGACCTTTTTTCTTAGCCTCCAGAGCCTCCTGATGATTTACTTTCATGATCTCAGCCTTTCTAAGCTCTAAGTTGTCGGCAATTGCACGTAACACCTCATTTTTTTTAGCTGTAGCTAGCAAGGCACACTCTAAGGATGCTGTATAGGCACTTTGACAAAGTTTAATTAGATCTTGAGAGTTCATTTTTATTCCTAAACTGATTTCACCGCTTTCTCGATCGCGTACAAGTCTACTTTACTTTAAGACCAGATCGTCGCGATGAATTGCCTCATCACCGTGCATAAAGCCCAAGATTGCTTCAATCTCATGGCTATGATGACCTTGAATACGACGCAGATCATCTGCCCCATAGCGCGTAATTCCTCTAGCAATCACCACTCCTGCGAGATCCTTGATATCCACAGTCGCGCCGCGCATAAAATGCCCCTCGATCTTGGTTATACCACGAGGAAGTAGCGAGGATCCCTTTTTTAATAAAGCCGATCGCGCTCCATCATCTACCACAATCTCACCTTGAGCAATGGTGGCAGAGGATAGCCAGGATTTGCGTGATACCACCGGATGCATAGATGGCATAAAGATCGTACCTACCCCATGGCCCTGAGCAAGAGAGGGGATCTGCTCAGGATTGGAGCCTTCACAGATAATGAGCTTAACTCCGGCATCTGTGGCAGTCTTAGCAGCTGCAACCTTAGTTGCCATACCTCCAGTGCCTAGGGATGTACCACTACCGCCACAAAGAGAAATAATGTGCTCATCGATTTTATCGACCACACTTATAAGCTTAGCATTAGGATCATGCCTAGGATCGGCTGTATAAAGTCCCTTTTGATCGGTAAGCAGAATAACCGTATCCGCCTCAATTAATACTCCAATTAGAGCAGCCAAATTGTCGTTATCGCCTACCTTTATTTCAGATATAGCCACGGCATCATTTTCATTTATTACCGGCACTACTCCATAATCTAGCATGGTAAGCAGGGTGTCACGGGCATTTAAATAGCGTTCACGGTTTTCTAAATCGGCCTTGGTTAATAAAAGCTGACCTATATGCAGGCCATAGATGGAGAAGAGATCTTCCCACACCTCAAAAAGCTTACCCTGTCCTACTGCTGAGAGCATTTGCTTATAGGAAACTTCAGATGGAAGATCAGGATAGCCCAAAAGCTCACGTCCAGCAGCAATAGCCCCCGAGGATACCACTGCCACCTCAAAGCCTTTTTCAATAAGTCTTTGCACTGCTCTTACTATTTCAAGCATAGAGGCGCGATTTAGCTTCTTAGTTCCTCCAGTAAGAGTACTGGTACCAAGCTTTATGACTATCTTTTTCTTTGCAGTATTTTTCATAGCATATGCTCCCTTAGGAACTCACAGGATCTGGACACAGCACTATTCATAAAGCCAGAATAGCTATCTCCTTTAAAGATTAAGGTTTCAAAATCCTTAAAATTCCCCTCTAATAGCTTTAGATCTTCCTTAGTTGACCAAACATTAAAGTTGGCAACAAAACAAGGTACCTTATTATTACCAGAACGCCCCAATAAGCCCTGCTCCTTTAAGGAAAAAGGTTTTAGCTGTGGGATAACTAAATTCCACTGCGCAGCATCTAAATTCATCCTATTAGCATAAAGTGAGCGCTCTGCAAGGGGCATGCTCTCAAGGATATTTTTATCAGTAAAGAAGGAATGCACTGCAGGCTCAATTAACGTGATGGCTTTTATTTTTTTAGGATTCATGATCGCAGTACGTAAGCAACCATAGGCGCCAAGCTCAATGCCCAAAAGTCCTATGCTTTGGGAATTAATATTTGGGTGCTTTTGCAAGGCCTCGATAGCATCATCGATTAGGTTTAATTTTGAATACTGCAAGGTAAGCTTTTCTGATAAGCCAATACCAGGCATTTCCAAAACTAAAAGTGCAATGTTATAGGGCTGAAGCTTATCTTTATAGAAGCGATAAAAATCAGTGGCGCTATTTTCATAGGAGCAAAGCAAAATTACGCAGGAGTGAGTCTCGCTGGTGTTGGGAAGATGTAAAAAGCCAGTCACCTCCGTACCTGCTGACTGAATCTTAAATTCCTCAAGCTTTACTATATTGCTTTCACACTCGCACATATCACGATAGGTACGACGTCCTAAGAGCAAAGCATCAGCTGCAAGAATATCTCCCTTTAAAAAAGGAAAGGAAGCTATGGAAAAATAGCGAGAGGCCATACGAAATTCATGAGACGCTTGCTCAAGATCTCCTGCCTCCTTATATGCTCTACCACTCATGGCACGCTCCTGAGCAAGCTTGGAAAACTCAAAGATCCAATTACCGCCACCATACTCAATCACTGTATCAAAGCACTGAGAACGAGAGCGCTCCTGAGTTGAAGAGGCAATAGCACTTAGACATTCATCAATATCTAAAATATTTCCCCCACCTAAGGTCCACCAAAAGCGATGTACGGGACGATACCAATCCTTTAAAAAGCCTAAGCCACCTTTTTTTTGCTCAAGCTTTGGAAGTGGGCATCCTGAATTTGAAATTAGTGAGGTTTCTGGATATTTAAATTTGGGCTTAAAAAGCTTTTCGCTAAGATTCTCTGCACTCATATTAAGGATCTTAAGTACCAATGCACAAATACGGACTCAAACACAAAGATACTCATTTGAAAACGACTAATCTTTGATTTTGCCATGAAGCTAAAAGCGACACGACCTTATGTAGCTAATGAGATTAGCAGTCATGACGCGATAGTGCAACGTGTTTGACAATCATTTAAAAAAAGCACTATTAAGGCCAGCTTACTGCTTGTGGGAAAAGTTATATCGTCACTAATCGCTTTACAAAATGGTGATCCTTAGCAACGCTTGCATATTTCCAATTGGGATCTTATCAAAGGCGATCCTCGCTATTTTCCTAAGCTTATGCAAAGGAGCATCTCCTCTAATGCACTCACCTTCTGCAAAGAGCAACTCCTTTTAATAGTCACTAAAAATCCTCTTTTAAATACTTTCCCACTATTGCATAATTTAGTTAGCATTAACTAACTTAAAGATTTACATGACACCCTTTACTACTGCTTTATTAAGCTCAGGCTTCACCTTCCTTTGTACCGCTCTTGGAGCCTCTTTAGTGTTTCTTTTAGGACATTCCCGCAAGGTACTGCTAACCCAGCTCTCACTTGGCTTTTCTGCAGGGATCATGATCTCTGCATCTATTTTTGGCCTACTTATCCCTGCACAAAAGGAAGCGCTAGCTCAAGGCTATGGCATGACACCGATCTCAGGAGGCTTTATCTTAGGAGTGCTCTTTATCATTGCCCTAGATAGAATGCTTCCACATCTACATATGTTGGCACGCTCTCCTGAGGGCCCGAAAACTAGCCTCTCAAAGCAGGCATTACTCTTTTTAGCAATCACCATTCATAACATCCCCGAGGGTATGGCAGTAGGTGTGTGTGCCGCCGCAGCCGCAGCAAGTGGTTCTGCAGAAAGTACCGGAGCCCTCATAGCTTTGGCAGTGGGAATTGGTATTCAAAATATTCCCGAAGGTACTGCAGTATCAATTCCATACTATGCCTCTGGCATGAAACGAAGCAAAGCCTTTATCCTAGGATCGCTCTCAGGAATAGTCGAGCCCATTGGAGCAATTATCGTGGTCATCTTCTCAGATCTGGTGGTTTCAATGCTTCCGTGGTTCCTATCCTTTGCCGCCGGTGCCATGCTCTATGTGGTAATTGAGGAGCTTATCCCAGAATCCCACAACATGGGGAATAAAGAATCCGATCTAGCAACCATCTCGGTGCTCTCTGGTTTTCTCCTCATGCTTATGATGGAGGCGCTACTAGGTTAGATATCCATGAACTAAAGACCTATCAAGAGCTAGCCTTACCCACTATATCTTAAGCTTGCTACATCTTTGCAATTCACAACATTAGCAGATCTCCACAATGCTTATCGACGAACTACCTAGAGCCTCGTTTTAATCGCAATAACCGCTATCCTATGAAAATTTATAACTGCTCCTAACAATCTATAATACGCATCAAGATTTAT
>CAVHVI010000105.1:0-8040 GCA_963639245.1 Bacteroidaceae bacterium | reverse complement strand
CTGTGGTCGCAAGGTAAAGTTATATAAAGAGCGATATAAAAGGCACTTTATCGACTTAAAAAACAAGTTCCAGACACGGAAAAGAAAATCGGATGCTTGGAGCAGTGATGATCGTGAGCTCAGAGCGCTCAACCGCAGATCATCTTTACCGGATCCTCAGCGATCATCTTACGGATCCCCTGCACTTGGCCAGTCATATGCAAAAGCCTTACGGATTGTTCATTTGCCTACAGACAAAATAAAAGCCTAACTACAAAATTAGGCTTTTATCCAACTTTTTCAACTTAAACTACGCGAGCTTCTTTGCCATGTAAGAACAAAAACGCGTGCTCTTGTTGAGGCACCTTACCGAGTCAAAGCTTTCCTTAAGCTTTTCCTCATACCCTAAGAATGAGTTTCCAACAAGTAATAAGGCGCCACCTTCATTTAGATGCTCTGGGGCGCGCCGGATCATATTGAGGGTAGCCTCACGCTCAACTGCTGTTCCCTGATGAAATGGTGGATTTACCACTATAATATCAAAGGATCCTAGCCCGTTTAACATATCAGCACATTGAGTAGTGATCTCAACGTTATTGAGGCTAGCGTTCTTTTGGGTGAGGGATAAAGCTGAGGCGGATACATCAGTTGAGGTGACCTTTTCCACTCCCATAAGCTTAAGATATACGCCGATCACACCGCAGCCACAGCCTAGATCAAGTGCAGTCTTAGCACCATGAGCCTTTGCTCTTAAGCTTTCAATTAGCATGGCAGTGCCGTCGTCAACTCTACCTTGTGAGAATACGGCTTCGTCCTGACATAATTCTAGCTTCAAACCATTGCTCTCAAAGCTAATATTGTCTAAGCCCTTGTAGCTTGTGCCTTCATTTACTTTTTCACAGCCCCAGAGGGTGCATTTGCGTCTTGTATCAATTTTACTGGGGCTACCAAATTCCTTTAAAAGGTTATTAGCACTTTTTCCACCCTCATCATTAGCGCCTACTGCCAATATGATGCTCCCTAAAGACAATTTAGGAGCGAGGATGCGTAGGCTCTTAATGTTTTGAGTTTTACTCTTATCAATTAAAACCACTAAGAGGTTGGCATTTTCTAATGAGGGCAGGGCATCCTCAAGTGAGGAATAATGTATATACAGATGCTTGTAGTTTAAACATTGCTGAGGCTTGCTAGTAAGCTTTTGACCTATCATAGCTGCCATACGGGCGGCGGTGTCGTAATTATCAACGATGATATCGGTACGCTGTGTCTTAGCGGCAAGCTTTAGGATACGCTCATCGAACACAGTACCTGCAATGATTACATTTTTACCTTCAAAGAATTGCTCATTAGGCTCAAGGATTTCATATAGAGGTGCGACCATTAAATAGCCTCCGCAATTTTCTTATCACGCAATGCCTTTGCAAGTGTGGTGTATGACTCAACACTTAGATTTTCTGCGCGATCGGTAAGCTTAATGCCAAGAGCCTCAAGCTCATCTGCTGAGAAGAGCTTGGATAGGGCGTTGCGCAGAGTCTTACGGCGTGCAGAGAAGGCGGTAACGGTCACAGTATTAAGTACAGGTGCGAGGGCACGCTCCTCATCAGTTAGAGCCTTAGGGATAAGACGTACCACAGCAGAGGTCACCTTAGGCTTTGGGAAGAAGGCCGTGTTAGGAACGGTCAGCATGGGAATAACCCTAGCATGGAATTGGGCCATCACGGTAAGACGACCATAATCTTTGGTATCAGGACCTGCTGCAAGACGCTCAACCACTTCCTTTTGCAACATAAAGTGCATATCCTTGATGCCTTTTTGGGAGAGCAAATGGAAGATGATAGGTGAGGTAATGTTATAGGGCAGGTTACCAAATACACGTAGCTCACCTGCACCAGGCAGTGCCTCATAATCAACCTTTAAGGCATCGCCTTCAATAAGGGTAAGTCCCTTTAAGAAGGGATCATGACGTAGCATTTCTGCAAGATCACGATCGAGCTCAATTGCAGTAAGCTTGCCTGCCCTTTCAAGTACGGGTCTTGTTAAAGCAGCATGACCTGGACCAATTTCCAACAGGTGTTCACCTTGCTTGGGATTAATGGCATCAACAATCTGACCTATGATGTAATCATCTTGTAGGAAGTTTTGGCCAAAACGCTTTCTGGCCTGAATATGGTGAGGAGGCAGTGCCATAAATTCATTCCTCTTAACTAAAAAAGGCCCGCCTTTGCGGGCCTATTAAACGTTGTTTATATTAATTAGCGGCGCCTTCGTCTTTTTGGTGTTCCATGTTAACACCAGCAGAGAGAAGCTCAGGATCGGTGATATGCACGTAGGCACTATCACGTAGCTGCTGCTCCCAAAGACCTGCTTGCTCTTGGAAGGCTCTTTCAAATAGGATCTCACGGGCACGAGATTTGTAAGCCTCATCAGAGCTAGCGTCAACCTTTACATCCTTAAGGGTGATGATATGCCAACCAAAGGATGAGTGAATAGGCTCGGAGATTTGTCCTTTATCTAAGCCCACCATTGCGCGGGCAAAGTTAGGATCAAAGATACCAGGAACCTGATAGCCTAAATCACCGCCTTGTGAGGCAGAGCCTGCATCCTCTGAATATCTCTTTGCAGCATCAGCAAAGGAATATTGTCCATTGATAATGTCCTGCCTAATTTTAATTAGCTGAGAGCGAGCTGCTTCATCAGAGAGAATAATTGAGGGCTTGATAAGAATATGGGCGGCATTGTAGGTCTTAACAGGTTCTACGGCATCGTGAGATACATCAAAGACTTTCATAAAATGCAAGCCAATAGGGGAGCGGATAGGTCCAATTAGATCGCCAGGCTTTGCCTTAACCACTGAAGGGAGAAAGCCCATAGGCACACGAGTCTCAGGCACATAACCCATATCGCCACCCTTTGATGCAGAGGCATCACGAGAATAACGAGCGGCAACTGAGGCAAATGATGCGCCCGATGCTAGTTCACGCTTTACTGCGGCTGCTTGTGCTTGAGCCTGATTGTATTGAGCCTCAGTGGGGTTGGCTGCCAATGGAACCACAATCATGCCTAGATGATAACGAGGCTCGACGCTTCCTTGCTTTTTTAACTGCTGGGCAAGAGAGTTAACCTCAGCATCAGAAACATTGATGCGGGCTCTAACACCTGATCTACGAAACTCGTTGATCATGAATTCGTTGCGGAAGGTTTCACGCTGAGCGGCAACTGACTGTCCTGGAGCAATACCCTCGAGTAATTTTTCAGGGGTAGTCTGATTTTTAGCGGCTGTTTCCTGCAAGGCAGTATCAAGTTGCATGTCGGTTAATTCAATGCCGCGTTGCTTGGCAAGCTGTAGCACTAGGGTATTGGTAACAAGATGCTCCATGGCAGCCTTACGTGCTGCAATAGGATCAAGGGCTACTTTTTGGCGTGAAGCATTATTCATTACCTGACGGGTAGCGGCGTTAAGCTCGCTTTCAAGAATAATGTCGTTATTGACCACCGCGGCAGTGCTGTCGAGAACGGTTGGAGCCGCTAGGGCACAGGTGGTGGCGGATGCCACTATGAGAGAGCCTATTAGTAGTTTTTTGATGATCATTTTTTTTCTTCCCTATCATCAGCGGTTTAAGTTTGTGGGATCCACAAACGGCATGTAATGAGTACTGGTGGACATAGGATTTTCAACACCTTGGACCTTCATGGTATAGAAGTTCTTTAGCTCTACCTGAAGACCTAGCACACGATCGCGCTTGTGCTCACGCTTTGTCCAATCCATTTTGGCGTAATCTTCAAAGAAGAAGGTAAACGCCGTACAGCAATTTTCTCTACGTAAGGCTAGCTTACGATCGATATTAAAGCTTTGTTCTAGATCACGATAGATCGCTCCAGTTAGGCTATAGTTATGATTTAGTGCAAGGTTTAAGGCCAAGCCTACCTGACGCAGATCGCGGACCTTGCCATTCTTCAAATCATAGTTGCCATCACGCACAAAGCGATAGTTGGTGGTAATTTTGGTATTGCTACCCTTGTAGCTTAGCGAAGCGTTGTAGCTTCTAAACTCGGAGTTTTCGGTGTCGTATGCCAAAGCTGAGTGCAGGTAGAGGCGATCAAACATCAAAGCATCGATATTTGATGCCAACACTGAGCGTGGATACTTCGAGGCTTTATTAGAGGCGTATAGAGTTACACGAGTGGGGTCAAAGCTGTAGGTTTGAGCAAGACCTACACGTAGCACCTCACGATCGTGGGCATCTAAGAGACGAGAGGTAACACCGGTGGTGATGGCGTTCACATCAGCAATTCTATCGATACCTGCATAGCGTCTAAATGAATACAAGGAATAGTAATCATCTAGGTGATCGGTAGTATCGTAGAGCGCGATATTTCTCTGATCGTGATACGGAATATATTGGTATTTGATCTCAGGCTCGATAGTCTGGGTATGACGCATATCAAGCACTTTTCGCTCAAAGGTTGTGTGACCACGTACCTCAAATTCGTAAAGACCACGGTTTACGCTACGATCAAGATTATCAAAGCCAAAGTAGGCCGAGGAGGAGGCGTTGTACTTATCAAGTTTACCTTGATCATAGTGAGTAAAGAAGCCACGCAAGCCCATATCTAAGGTTGTACCACGTACATCAAATACATGATATTTAACGTAGGGTTCAAGATGGGATCTTATGGTGTGCTCTGCTGAATAGGTACTAAAGTTTTCAAGCTCAAAGCGGGTGATCTCAGCATATGCTCCATATGCAAAGGGACCATCGGTAGTGCCAGTGCTTCCTGATAATTTAGGTAGCATGGCAAAGGGACGATTACGTACTGAGTTTGCAGAATCTGGCACTAAGGACTGATAGCGACGTAGCTCGCCTTCAACTTGCCAGAAGGGGCGCACATAGGAGGTGCGTAGTTGCTGAATTAAGTGATCGTCGGTGACGGCCGCATCAGGCTGAGCCAGATCTGAAATATAGTCAAAATCGTTAGGACGAACGCGCTGGTAATCAATAGAAGTGGTTAAATCGCCATTGAAGAAAGATGCAAAGGTCTTTAGATGCATATACCAACGCTTGTGGCTTTCACCCTCGTGTAGCACCTGATCCCAGTCGGTATCATTTGGCAGGTAGTTAAAAATTAACGATCCACCAAAATTGCTAAAGGGCATGAAGCGGAATTCATTGTAAAACTGCCAGCGGTGCTCACCTAACCATGACGGGGTGAAGGTCCAGTCATAATTTGGCGCAAGGTTGAAATAAATTGGCTGAGTAAATCTCATATGCTCAGAGCCAATTGAGAATGACGGGTACAAAAGACCAGTTCTGCGCTCAGAGGTGATAGGGAAGTTAATATATGGCAGATAGAAAACAGGGATATCGCCAGCCCATATACCAACATTCCACGCATGACCAAAGGCCTCGTTGCGATCCATTTCCACCGTTGATGCACTAAGGTGCCAGGACTCATCTCCTGCAGGGCAGGTAGTTAGGGTACTACTTTTGTAAACCTGAGTTTTGGCTATATTATCGATGTCATGCTTTTCAGCAGTACCGCGCATCACCGAGCCATTAAACTGAAATTCAGTATTTGTAAGATTGACAGTTTTATCCTTGAGGTGATAGTGCACATCATCATCGGTTAAAACAGTATATTCGCCACTGCGGATAACACTTTTGCCTGATGCAGTGAAGGTATCGGTAGCTCTTTCATAATGCGCCACATCTGAGTCTAGAGTTCTATCAACTTGAGCAATGACCACCTTGCCTTTATAGGTAAGATCGTTGTCCTGCTTGTTCATATCGCCTTCAACCTCATCGGCCTCAACCGTCACCGGGGTTTTATTCATATCAAAGTTTGCCGGCTTTTTATATGAAGGCACACCTGCATAGCAACTCATATCCCTAGCAGGAATTGGAAGAGTTGGTGAGGTGCGGATGGATCTTGCCTTCATCGCATTTAAGAGGCGAGATGCAAAGGTTGAGCTGTCTGAGAGTCTTTGATTGGTGAGATAACGCTTAGAGGCGTCAGTACTCATGATGGCCTGACTCTTGTTGGCAAAGTTGGTAACCGCCTCGATTTTTTGCGGATTTTTTGTTGCAACTCTTGAGGTAGTAACGGTGTAATCACCCTCGGCTGCCTGGGCGTAGGTGATAGTGGCAACCGCAACAGCTAAGGCTGCTAAGGCACAAGAGGTGTGTAGATTTAAGGATGCCAAAGCGTTGGATGTGCGTAGATCTTGTTTACTCACAGGTGAATGTTTTAAAAATTTCTTAGTCATTAGTGTGCAACGCCATCTTCTTCATCATATCCGCCAAAGCCTGAGGCATATTCGGCATCATCGTCTTCAAACAAGGATGGGCCTTCGATTTTCATTTCATCTGAAGCCCATTGTCCTAGATCTAGTAATTTGCATTTTTCAGAGCAAAAGGGTCTGAAATCATCCTCAGTGCGATAAAGATGCATAGCGCCACAATGAGGACAGCGAACCATCAAGCCCTTTTTTGAATTCTTGGGACCGTCAATGTGAGTGTGCACACTTTGTGACAGCTCATCAAAACTTCCCTCTGGCAAGAGATCTTTTAGGCTCATTTCAAGTTCCCAGAAATATAAGTAATTCTAAAGGGAATATCACCAACCGTTGCGCCCTTGTCATAGGGACAGAAGCGGATGCTGAGCCTTGATGAAAATCCCGAAACCTGAGGATAGCCACGTATAGTCTCGTTATCGTAGCTGATGGAAACTAGATCAAGATTATCATTGTTTTCCTGCATGAATCCATTATAGGCTACGCGCTCTTGTGGCTCGGAACAAAGTCTCCATAGATAGAGCAGAGTGGTAATTGGAGTTCTAAGGCACTCAAGCTCATGTAACCATAGCTGAACAGTGCGACGGCGCTCAATATCAGGCAGACTTAACCAAAACTCAAAGATAGGGGTGTCATAGCAATTAATACCGCAGGGAGTGCGGAAGCGCTGTTGGACAACAGAAATCAGTGGATCATCGCGCAATACCGTACGCTGACGGGTAAAGGAGTCAAGCACACTACGCGCCTCAACTATTTGCAGGCGTAGCTTGCTTACGAATTCCTTGTCACATTCAGGATCCTTTGACCATTCACGTAGGCTTGAATCGCACTTTTCAAGATCCTTGAGAATTTCAAGCTTGATGGTACCCATGCCGTCTACAAGATCGATAAAGTCGACAATACAACGCAACAGACAGAAGGTTTCCTGTAAGGTTTTTATATTACAGTTATCCTCTGCTGTTTTAAAAATCTGTTCAAATTTGAGATAGGTTCTCGCCTTTTTACTTAAGGGAAAATCGAATTGAAGCATATTGGCGCCACAGCCTGATTTAATCAGGTTATTTATTCTTGTTTAATGTCAGATAAAATCTATGTAATTTTATCACGGCTTCCCCAATTTCTTCTAAGGTAGTATGGTCTGTTTCGATTAAATCGTCAGCATGCTCACGCCTATATTGACGACTTACCTGCGAGGCAATCATATTCCGTGCTGTTTGCTCATCGATGTTATCTCTTTGCATGAGTCTTTGTAGCTGTGTGTGCTCATTTACATCAGCAACTAATACTCTATCGGCAATATCCTGATTCTTACCCTCAAAGAAAAGCGGGATCACAGCAATAGCATAGGGGGCTTGGCATTCATTTATGCGATGACGAAGCTCATTCATGATGGCAGGATGCGTGATCTGATTAAGTTTAGCTAATGCCTTATCATCTCCAAAAACCTTAAGTCTTAAGGCGCGACGATTTAGCTCTCCATTGCTATTTATAATATCTGCACCAAATGCCTTTTCTAGCTCTATAAGCAGAGGTTGTCCCTTAGCAGTGAGCTCTCGGGAAATTACATCAGTATCAAAGACGGGGACCTCAATTTTTTTGAAATTATCTGATATAGCTGTTTTTCCACAGGCTATGCCACCAGTAAGAACGATACTTAGGGTGTGAAAATTATTGTTATCCATTTGTTATATATATGTTTATTAAGAGTAAGTCAGGATTTGAACCCGCGTCTTTATCAAGATGTAATAAGTTTGTTATCTCAGTATAGC
>CAVHVI010000104.1:0-8176 GCA_963639245.1 Bacteroidaceae bacterium | reverse complement strand
CTCTTTGTTATATATAGAGAAAAAGCAGTTTTTATTAATTTGCTATAATGTGTGCCGAGGTGATCGAGTACTCCGAATAGGTCCGGAGCTACTCAAATGAGGTTTTTGAGGCAACACTAAATTTTTTAATTCATTGCTACGATTTTAGTTACAGGTTAAAAAAATGAAGGAAGTTGCTTTGTTCACCGATGGCTCTTGTCTTGGAAATCCAGGTCCTGGCGGATATGGAGCAATTCTAAAGTACCAAGAGCACATAAAGGAACTATCCCAGGGCTTTGAGCTTACGACTAACAATCGTATGGAGCTCATGGCAGTCATTGAAGGACTTGCTGCCCTGAAGGAGCCGTGTCTTGTACATCTGACTACTGATTCACAGTATGTCAAAAATGGTATGACCTCATGGCTTAAGGGCTGGAAACGCAATAATTGGCGTACCAGCACTAAACAGGCGGTAAAAAACAAGGATCTCTGGCAACGCCTTGATCAGGAATGCGCACGTCATGAGATTTCTTGGCATTGGGTAAAAGGCCATGCCGGACACCCAGAAAACGAACGTTGCGATGAGCTCGCGCGTACGGCCGCCTCAGGGGACCGAAAATTACCTGATGAGGGTTTTGTCTCCTAATCTTCCGCTAACTTTGAAACGCCAGTATGTAAAAGTACCGACGATCACGGGAATACGATGATTAGAAAAACTTTACTACTTATTTATACCGCAGCCTTTGCCTGTGTCATGAATCTTACTGCCTGTAACGCTACATCTCAGGCAGAAAATGTTTCAGCTGATGCCGAAGCTCGTCGTTTGGAAATGCTACGTCAGCAGGAAATGCAAAAAAGTGTTTGGGACAGTCGTCTCGCCGCAGATAGCCGCTTCTCCTTAAACATCGAGCCTACAGCTGCTGAAAGACGTATTGCACAAAGCCATGCTCGCTCTGTGGTGAAAAACTTATCTAAGAACAAATTCTTTATTCACTACCTCTTAACTCGACTTGAAGAGAACAACATGCCCATTGAGCTCGCGGCTGTTCCTCTAGTTGAAAGTGGTTTAAATCCACAGGTGGGTTCTAACCAAGGCGCTCATGGCCCTTGGCAGTATAAAAGAGCTACCGGACGCAGTGTAGGCCTTGAATCCTCTCACGGCTTTGATGAAATCTATGATTTTGTTGAATCCACCGATGCTTCAGTGCGTTACTTGCAAAAGCTCTATAAGGATTTAGGAGACTGGCAGCTAGCTGTTGCCGCCTATAATCAGGGTGAATATGGAGTCAAGCGTGCCGTAGATGCGGCTAAGGCTCGTGGTGTTAGCACCATCTCAACTGACACTGTAAAGATTTCAAACGGCGCCCGTCGTTATCTTGAGCGTTTCCGCGCCTATGCAGATATCCTAAAAAATCCACAAAGATACGGGGTGAAGCTACCTGAGGTTAAGAATCGTCCAGCCTTCCGCAAGGTTGAGATTGCAGGTCGCATCGATTCCATGAAAAAAGCAGCTGAGCTCTCTGGTGCCGATCTATCAACCCTTAAAATATTAAACAATGGTTATAGATCTGATCATTTAAGTACCGCTGAAAAGCACGGACTTTATGTTCCCATTGAACATGCTAGCCGTCTTGAGCACGTGCTACAGGCTTATGGTAGCAATGTTAATGCCATGAGCGATACAAAAAAATAGCGGCCTATCCTTAACCTCTCCATATACGATCAAGGCGCTATACAGCGCCTTGTGTTTTCTTAAAGCTTGCTGAACATTGTCTAATGCTCGTGCTCTGCCAAAAGCTTTAAGAATTCCTCTTCATAAATTACCTGTACCCCAAGCTCCTGCGCCTTGGTAAATTTAGATCCCGGATCCTCACCACAAACCACGGCGTGAGTCTTTTTAGAAACAGAGCCTGAAACCTTTGCGCCCAATGCCACTAGACGATTTTTAGCAGTAGTTCTATCCATTGAGGATAAGGTGCCAGTAATAACATAGGTTAAGCCCTGCAAGGGTTGAGACTCCGCACTTTGCTCTGAGGCCTGAGGCAAGGGGGTAAGCTCAATTCCAGCTGAGAAGAGATCACCTTTGGTAAGCAATGATGCTACCACCTCAAGATTATGCGGCTCCTTAAAGAAATCAAGGATATGCTCAGAGGCAACTATGCCAATATCTGGCAGATTAATTAAGGTATTAAGCTTAGCCTGCATCAACTCATCAAAGCTTTTAAAATGCGTAGCCAAGGTCATAGCAGTTGAGGTTCCAACCTCACGTATACCTAGGGCATAGATAAAGCGATTCATGGGAACAATGCGCGATTTATTAATGGATGCAATAAGCTTTTGTGCCGTGATCTTACCCAAAAGACGTGGCTTTTTGTCATCACTGCCAGGATCTAAAACTAATCCTGCTAAATCCTGTACAGTAAGATTATAGAGATCGGCGATATTTTTAATACGTCCTGAACCAACAAGCTCCTCAACTATCCTATTGCCAAAGCCCTCAATATCCATAGCATCACGTGAGACAAAATGTAACACTCCCTCACGCAATTGCGCAGGACATACCAAGCCTCCAGTACAGCGCGCTACAGCCTCACCAGCAAGACGCTCAATCTTTGAGCCACACTCAGGACAAATATCAGGAAAGACGATATCCTTAACAATAGACGGGTCTCGACGCTCTAGCACTACCCCAGATACCTGCGGGATCACATCACCTGCACGGCGTACTATCACCATATCGCCAATTTTTATCCCCAGACGTCTTATTTCATCCTCATTATGCAAGGTGGCATTAGAGATAGTAGCACCACCTACATAAACAGGAGCTAATCTTGCAACAGGGGTTACGGCACCAGTTCTTCCCACCTGAAAATCGACATCTAGGAGCCTTGTCATCGCCTCCTCTGGAGGAAACTTATAGGCTATAGCCCAACGCGGAGTCTTAGCCGTAAAGCCCATGTCCTCTTGGATATCTAGGGAATTTACCTTAAGCACCACACCATCGATATCATAATCAAGATCGCTTCGACGCGAGAGTATATCCTTATAGAAGGCATCAAGGCCTGAGGCTCCATAAACCACCTTAATATTTGGATTTACTGGAAGACCAAGAGCCTTAATAGCCTGCAGGCGATCATATTGCTTATTCGGCAGATCAAGACCTACACACTCGCCTACATAATAGGCGTTGAAGGTCAATGGACGCAGTGCAGTAATCTGAGGATCAAGCTGACGCAAGGATCCGGCAGCCGCATTTCTTGGGTTTGCAAATACCTTACCGCCAGTATTACGGGCACGCTCATTCCATTTTTCAAAGCCAGAGCGAGGCATAAAGACCTCACCACGCACATCTAAATACTGAGGAATATGCTCCCCACTAAGACGTAGCGGAATGGACTTGATGGTACGGGCGTTTTGCGTAATATTTTCGCCAACCTTACCATCACCGCGAGTGGCTGCACGTACTAACACGCCATTTTCATAAATTAGAGATACAGCCAATCCATCAAGCTTAGGCTCGGCGCAATACTCAACCTTAGCGCCGATGAAATCTGCCATGCGACGATCAAAATCCCTAAGCTCATCATCGTTAAAAATATCTCCCATGGACATCAAGGGGACTCTATGCTCTACGCTTTCAAAGGCAGTAACCGCCGCTCCACCAATGCGATGAGTAGGAGAATCCTCAGCAATGATATTGGGATTTGCACGCTCAATATCCTCAAGCTCTCGATATAGCTTGTCATACTCAACATCTGGTACCAAGGGAGCATCGTCGGTGTAATAAGCCTTTGCCCAACGATTCAAGGTATCGACAATTTCACGATAACGCAGGAGATCAGCCATGAGTTCCTCTAATGTTGCTTAGGAGAGAAAACAAAACCTCCTTTGTCATATGGCAAAACCCAAATGCAAAAGAGGCTATTTGATTAGTTAATTATGTTGCAGGATGTTAATAAACCTGATGTCTAATATTAGCAGGCTCATCATAAGCATGTAATACATTCAAGGCATCATTTGTTATTTGACCATTCAAGGGCTCCCCCTCGGCAGTAGTTAATCTGCCCCCCAAACGACGAGCTAACTCAACGGATGCAGCATACATGCAACGATAGTAGCTTTCAGCCTTACCAATCTCTGGTAATTTCATATAAAGCGCAATGGCGGGTGTTTGATAATTTTTCATCTCGCCAGGAAAGCTATAGGGCTTAATTAAAGAGCAAATACGAAATACTACTGGAGTTTGAGATAAATCCTTACCCACAACCTCAGGACAAACATACAGTCCCTGCATGGTTCTGACAAAGCCAAACTCGGAAAATAGCTCCTTTAGATGATCACCTGCAAAGGGATGGCCTGTTTCGGATTCGATATTGATTTCATAAATTTCCGCTGGCTGTACCTTAGCTTCATTTTCCGAAGCTTCATTGTCCAATTTCATGGAATCAGCAGCCTCAGGCTCTTTCTTAGGCTCATCAAGCTGTAGCTGAGAATCCATATATTTAAAGGATTTAGGAGTAGTGCTTGATACATTTTGCTCTTCACTACCGCTTGAAACTATACGAACCTTGCCTAAGCCATTGGCATTTTGCAGAGCCTGATCGGCAGACGATGTTTTGCTTAACTTACGATTTGAGATCTTGCCTGAAAACCACAAGCCGTGGATCACGAATGCGATCACTGCCAAAGCGCCTACAATTAAAATGATCGCACTTGAATCATTAAGAGACATGCAAACCCCCAGTAAGTTGATGCCTTTGCTAAAATAGAGATCCTTTTATAGACTGTCACAATCTAAAAAAACATAGTGAATATTTTACCTGCAAAATGCACAAAGGACACTCCCATGTCTGACAACAATGTAAAAAGAAATAGTGTAAGCCTAGGCACAACCTTTGAATGTCTCGCTCAAGGCTTTAAATTAGCGCTTTCTAAGGAATGCCGTGCTTATGTAATAATTCCGGTGATCGTAAATTTATTCCTGCTAAGCATAGGCGGATACCTTGCCTACTCCTTAATTAATGAAGTTATCTTCTCCTTAAAAGAGTATCTGCCTGAGTATTTGATGTTCCTGCTCTATCTTTTAACCGTGATAGCGGCTCTTATGATCATCTTTGTGTGTTGCTATTTCTTCTCCACCATTGCCACCATCATTGCCTCGCCTTTTTACGGGTTATTAGCTGATAAGGCGGAAATGGCTATCAAGGGCACAAGCTCTCCTGATGCTAGCCTTGCAGAAATCATCAAGGATATTCCAAGAATTCTAAAGCGCGAGTTTGCCAAGCAATGCTTCTTTTTACCAAGAGCTCTCTTATGCCTTATCATCTCCATAATTCCTGGAGTTAATCTCATTTCACCCGTGCCCTGGTTTTTATTAGGATCATGGATGGGATGCCTCCAATACGTTGATTATGCCTATGATAATCACAAGATCTCCTTTAAATCTATGCGTGAAGATCTCAAGGCATCTACACTCCCTACCTTCATCATCGGTGGCGTGATCGCAATTTGCCTTGCCATTCCTCTTTTAAATCTTATTATTCCACCTGCTGCCGTTTGCGCTGGCACCAAATATTACGTGGAATTGAGAAAGAACGCAGCAACTGCTATCAAAACAGTGGCGAATAGTTAGCTAAAAAGTTACGATCTAAGACAGAGAAGATTAAGGCGACATCAAGAGGCTTTAGTTAATATGTATACCATTAACGGCATTCCCTCATCATCAGGCATTAGCTCAGGACACGCACGCGTGCTCACCCGTGCCGTATACAATCCTGACTTTGATAGACCATGGGCCTTAGATCCTGAGGCCGAATCTGAGGTATATCGTCGCACCTTAAAGATCTTCTCCGATCGTCTGCGCCAAACTGCAAACCCAGCCCTTGATAGTCAACGCGATCTCTATGGAGCAACCGCAGGCTACCTCACCTCTGCCGATAATGTTGATAAGGTAATTGAGCTTATAAAAAACGGTGACACCGCGCCCATGGCCGCCAGAACCGTGTATCTGCAGGGCTTAAAGTTTTTTAAATTTCAATATGATCTAGACGATCAAAGTAATTTATATGAGCTACGCTCAATTGAGCTTTTGATAAGAGAGTTTGTGCAGGCCCTCTTTATGCGTGGGGTCACCATCACGGATATGCCAACTCTTACCGAGGACACTATTATTGTGGCTAAGGTACTAACACCAGCTCAGCTCTTATCCTTGGAAACTCGCTTTGTTAAGGGCGTGATCCTAGAGCAAGGACGCACCACCGGCCATCTTGCCACAGCTTTACGTGAGCTCTCTATTCCATCAATCTTTGGAGCCTCTGGCGCTACCGAAATCAATCAAGGCTCAAGATTATTATTAGATGCCAATACTGGTTGCGTAACTGTAGACGCGCCCTTTGAAATGTGCGAGGCGGCCATTGCTAAACAAGGCTTTTTTGCAGATGTTGCCGATGATGACAGCACGCTACCAATTACCATAGCCTGCTCCATAGGCACCTTCCAAAATGGACGCCTAAATAATGTGTATAAGCACTATGGCTTAGGTCTTTTGCGCTCAGAGTTCTTATTTTTAAGCATGGATCATGAGCCTGATGAGAGGGAAATGATTGAGCGCTTTGCCGCAATTATCAAGCCTATCAATCCTAATCTACCTATTACCGCTAGAACCTTTGATTTTGCAGGTGATAAAAAGCCTATCTTTGAACTCTCTGGTGATATCACCGGACCTCTTCGTGGCTATGGCGCTTGCGTAAGCTCCTATCTCCTAAAAAAACAGCTACGCGCCCTAATGCAGGCAGATCCTTCCCGCAAGCTCACCATAGTATTCCCATTAGTTACCAGATTCTCAGAGGCTAGATATTTAAAGAAGCTGGCATCAGATTGTCAAAAGGAGCTTGCAGCTGAGCACAAGGCTCATTCTCAATATGAGCTAGCGTTAATGATTGAAACTCCGGCGGCAGTGTTATCAGCTGAGGCCTTTGCAGGAGAGTTTTCCATGTTTATTATTGGAACATCCTCCCTTGCCGAATACGCCTGTGCCCCACGCCCAGATGATGCTACCTTTACCCCACCTCTAGCAAAGCTCATCGTAACTGCCGCAAGAGCAGCTCACCGCTCTGGGATCCCTGTGGGAGTTGCCGGACGCTTTGCAGGACGAGCTGAGCTCATGCCCTTTTTCTGGCATATAGGAGTCTCCTATGCCACCGTCGACAGCTTTGAAATTGCTCCGCTACGTACCGCTGTTGAAAGATTAGATCTTGGTGGTAATGAGCCCTACTTTGATGAAGAACTTTTTGATAAAGTCATGAATACCTTTAGAGGTCAAGAAATTGCCTCGATAATCGATAACCTAAACGGCTGATCCTTATGTCTTTTTTATCCAAGCTATTCTCTTTCTCCTCTGGCTCTAATCAATCAAATGAGGAGGCAGATCTTGAGCTTATAGCTCCAGTATCCGGAACTCTTATTACCTTAGATGATGTTCCAGATCCGGTGATCTGTGAACGCATCGCAGGTGATGGTTGCGCCTTAATTCCTGATAGCAACAGCCTAGTTGCGCCCTGTGATGGTGTAATTTCACGTCTGCTCACCTCAAACTCGGCCTTTGTCGTGAAAACCGCATGTGGTGCTGAGATCTACGTAAAATTTGGCGTTGGCACTGATTTTTTCTCAGGCGTGGGCTTTTCTGCCTTAAAAAAGGTTGGCGATAGTGTTAAGGCAGGAGATGAGATCATCAAGATAGATATGCAAAAGCTTGCCGATAAAATAAAGACTACCGTAGTATCAATGATCGCTATCAAATCCACTGCGCAAATTGATCGCGTCACCTGCGCAGGCGGAAGTGCTTCTGCAGGTCAAACTCCCTGTATGTGGGTATTTCTAAAAAAGGCGTAGACGTCCACAAAAACTGAGAGAACAAAGAAACCTGATAGTTGATTGGCAGGATTGCGAACACTTAGGATCAGTTATTGCGTCTGCTCAGAGACAAAAGACAGTATATAGAAGATAGCGCTTTCTCCAAAACAAACTCTGGGCGTTTTTTTCTCCTGCTCTTGCGATGAGCATGATCGATGGCATTGAAGTCGATCAGATCGCAACTCTTCACCATAGATCGCAAAGCCCCGCATTTTCATCTGCAGGGCTTTATTTTTAGCTATGCTGAATCTCAATTAGAAGGCATAGCGGAAGGATGCAGTTAAAG
>CAVHVI010000103.1:0-8315 GCA_963639245.1 Bacteroidaceae bacterium | reverse complement strand
AGCCACGGAGCGTTAAACCTAATCGTTATTGCTGATATAAATTGGGCTTTGGATATGGCGCCCTTTTATATGGAAGCCCCAAATGCTAATTCATCCCCCTGCCTAGGTGGTGCCGAGCAATTTTTACAAGCTCTTACACAAGATATTATCCCAAGCATAGAGAAAGATTTTGCGCTTTGCCCACCCTATCGCGTGCTCTGTGGCTACTCACTTGCAGGGCTCTTTTCTCTTTATGCCATGTACCGTACTCAATTATTTACCCGCATAGGATCCTTTTCTGGATCGCTGTGGATGCCGGATTTTAAAGATTTTTGCAAACACGATCTGCCTTTAGTACAAGTAGAACGTATCTATCTCTCCTTAGGCGATCAGGAAAAGAAGAGCTCGCATCCTCTACTAAAAACTATTGAGGATAAAACCATCGACTGCCTTAATTACTATCGAGGCTTGGGAATTAACTGTGCCTTTGAGCTCAATAACGGCGGACATGAGCATAATGTGGCATGGCGTTGTGCCAGAGGGATCATGGCACTTACTGCCAAGCATCCCAAAATATTTGCTACACGGTAACATGTTATATCTGTCACATTTTAGAAGAGAGTACCCAAAAATTATTTGAAAACTTAGGCAAATGATCCTAAATTAACAACTGTCGTAAGGGCATATATTAGATGCGAGCCGATGCAACTAGGTTATCCTTCTTTTCCGGCCGCTCTCCAGATTTTAAAAAGTCCCTGAAAACACAAGCTGCGGAAAGCAGATCAATATTTATGAGCAATGTTGCTGATACTTAGGTAAAATATTGATTTGTAAAAAGATCCGCACAGCAGGCAGCCGTTGGAGTGATCCGCGGCTGTTTGTTTTTATAAGGAAGCAAGTATGACCGTTGCAGAAATTACTGCCAAGATGATAACCTTTTCTAAAGGAAGTCAGCATGACATTTGCCATTTTCTAAAGGTTTTTGCCTATGCCCAAACAATAGCTAAGCTTGAGGGCGTTGACGAGAAGACTCTCAAGACCATTGAAATTGCAGCCTTAGTACATGATATTGCATGCCCGCCATTGCGCTTAAAGTTTGGCAATGCTCCTGGTAAGGAGCAAGAGCGCGAAGGTGGTCCTATGGCACGCGCTTTTTTAAGTGACTGTGAGCTAGATGAGGAAATGCTTGAGCGCGTGGTGTTCTTGGTGGCTCATCACCATACTCTAAAAAATATCGAAGGTATAGATTGGCAGATCCTAATTGAGGCAGATTACCTCGTTAATGCCTATGAAAGTGGTTATTCTAAGACCAATATTGAGCATACCCGCGATACTATTTTTAAAACTAAATCTGGTATTAACCTACTAAATTCAGCCTTCTTAATCTAAAAGCTTCATCCTCGCTAAAATCTAAAGCTTAAAAATGAGCAGATCATGGCGAGGATGTGATCACTCTAAAGAGCTTTACTAAATAAACTGTCAAGCTCCCCCACGCAAGCTCTCATCCAAGAGCTCTGTAGCATACTCACCCCACCTAAGGCTTTGTGATAGAAATAGTCATTGATGAGCTTACGAGTACCGAGCAGATCGGGATCTATATTATGCTCTTTGGCCTTAACATCCAAATGATGCTTGAGCATATGCCCAAGACTTTTATCGCTTCTGCCTGGCGCATAGCTATCATAGGCACGTTGAAGCGTGGGAGATTTATCTAAGGATAAAGACTCTTTGATCCAGCTTATTACCATTTTGCCATGCTGTCTTACCGCCACAGGATGCATCTTATTAGACAATAATCCTTGCATGGTTAAGGGAGTATGTAACGCAAGCGGCACTAAGGCTTTGCCAGTTATTACGCGATTTAAGGCAATATTGTGCTCAAAGGCATAGCAATAACGCTTTTCACATAAAAATTGCAATCTTGCTAAGGCATTAAGCGGAAGGGAGCCTGCACCAGAGACTGATAAATAAAGCTCACTTGGCTCTATATCCTTTAACACGGAGGCTCTCAGATCCTGCATGGCCATATAAAACCACTTAAGGCGTTCATCCTTGGGCTTAAAAAAGCTTAAGGTCTTTTCAAATAAAGCCTTTAGATAAAAAACATCATCGGCTGCATAGCCAATTTGCTCCTTGCTTAAGGGACGTGCAAGCCAATCAGATCTGGTCTCACTTTTTTCAAGATCAACAGCTAAATCTGAAGAGAGTGTCGCCTGCAACCCACGCTGAAAGCCAACATTGGCAAAGGCGCTCATAAGCTGCAGATCGATAAGATTGTGCGGAAGCTTATTATCAAGCTCACAGCGCCTAGCCTCGTTTACTATCACCTCAAGATCCTCAATACAAGAAAACATCAGGATCTGAGCCTTACTCTCACATAAGGCTTTGATAATAGGCTTAATCTCAAAGCCCAGGGGATCGATTAGATAGCAGCTACCATCAATTTCAAGCTGTACTAAGGCTAAGATTGGCAAAAGCGTTTTTATCCTGTCAAACTCAGTATCTAAGGCAATGAAATCCTCGGCCCCTAAGCCTTCAATTTTGGCAATAAGATTTTCCACGGCTGATTTATCATCGCCGTTTATCAAATAAATAGCTTTGCTCATTTAGTTATATTTCTTTTCGTGCAGATAGCGACGCATGATCTTGCCAACAGGAGATTTGGGCAATTCATCAATAAATTCCACGATCTTAGGAAGCTTATAGCCGGTCAAATAACGACGGCAATATTCCAATACCTCAGATGAGGTTAAGTTAGGATCACGCTTTACCACGTAAAGCTTGATGGTCTCACCTGTTTTATCAGAGGGTACACCCACAGCGCAGCATTCGGCAACGCGAGAGAAGCGCGAGACTACGTCCTCGATTTCAGAGGGGAAGACATTAAAGCCTGAGACTATGATCATATCCTTGATACGATCGATGATCTTAATATAGCCGCCCTCAAGCCAAATGGCGATATCACCAGTCCTTAGCCACTTACCATCAAAGACATTAGCACTTTCGGCTTCATTTTTATAATAGCCCTGCATGACCTGAGGACCTAGAAATTGTAGCTCCCCTGGTCTGTTATAGTCCCAGATCTCCTCATTGGTATTTTGATCGATGATACGCGCATAGGTAGAAGGCACAGGAATACCGATAGAGCCGGTGAAGATACGCGAGGTATAGGGATTTACACAGGCAACAGGTGAGCATTCAGTAAGGCCATAGCCCTCTAAGATATGCTGCCCTGAGACCTTGAAAAAGCGTGAGGCCACACCAGATTGCACCGCCGCACCGCCGCCAATAGTAAGACGCAGTTTCGGCATAGGACATTTATCAGTAAATACTCCGTGATCAAGCATCGCGGCAAAGAGGGTATTAACCCCAGTCATAACCGAAATCTCAGGATGCTTTTTAATTGTTGCTATTACCTTATCAAACTGTCTTGGATCCGCAATTAAAATACTATTTGCCGCAATTCTAGTCTGGAGCATTAAATTTACGGTCATGGAGAATACATGATACAAGGGCAAGCAGGTTAATAAGGTTTCGCGTCCTGGCTTTAGCTCATGGCCATACATCTCATAGCATTGCTCCACATTTGCAATTAAATTGCTATGAGAGAGCATTGCCCCCTTAGGCTTACCAGTTGTCCCTCCGGTAAATTGCAAAAAAGCTATGTCTGAACCTAAAATCGCAACCTTTTCAAAGCTCAAAGTCGCGCCTGCTTTTATACAATCCTTAAAGTGCAAGGCATTATTGAGCTCATAGGGATCAACTATCTTGGCAAAATATTTGGCCGCGATATTAAAGATTGTGCCCTTAATAGTCCCGAGCATATCTCCTAAATCAGTGATGATGACATCAGGCAGACTAATGCTTTGGGCAACCTCCTGCAATCGCGCGCCCACGGTTGCAAAGGCAATAATGCAGGATATGTTAGAGTCCTGTAGCACTGAGCCGATTTCACGAGCAGTATATAGCGGATTGATGTTTACAATACGCAAACCAGCGCGCAGTCCAGCAAAGATTGCAATTGGGTATTGCATGACATTAGGCATGATAATCGCAAGATTATCACCCTTCTTAAGTCCTAGCTCTTGCTGCAGGAAGGATGCTAAAGCTTCCACGTATTCATGAGCTTTGGCATAGGTAATTGAGGATTCAAAAGAGGTCCACGCCGTTTTGTGGGGATAATGCTTACAGGATCTATCAAACATTAAGCTTAAGTTATCGCTAGGATCAAGCTTTATATCAGCAGATACATCCTCAGGGTAGCTCTCAAGCCACGGTCTTTGCAGACAATCTAGTGCAACGTTTGGCATAAGACCTCTCTTAGTGTCCCCAGATCAGGGGACACGATCATGCTTTTTTAGCTATGTGCAGCCTCAAACTCTTTTAAGTAAGTAAGGAGCACCTGCACACCCTCTATAGGCATAGCGTTATATAAGGATGCACGCATACCACCTAAAACCTTATGTCCCTTAAGACCTAAGAGGTTGCGTTCTTTAGCACCCTTTAAGAATTCAGCATTTAAACCTTCATCCTTCAAATTGAAAACGCAATTTACACGTGATCTATCACAAGGAGCGATCACATTCTTATAGAAAGGTGAGGCATCAATATAATTATATAACGCTTGAGACTTTTCTATATTACGTTTTTCAAGCTCTTTAACACCACCTAGTTTTTTGATCCATTTAAACACCAAATCTGCCATATACCAAGAGAATACACAGGGGGTGTTATATAAGGAATCAAAATCGCTCATTACCTTCCAATCAAGGATTGAGGGGCAATACTTACGAGCATGTCCTATCAGATCCTCGCGGACGATAGCAATTACCAAGCCTGCAGGAGCGACGTTTTTCTGTACACCAAAGATAATGGCACCAAACTTAGATACATCAACCTCACGGGTTAAGATATCTGATGACATATCCGCAATCAAGGGCACATCGCCAGTATCAGGAAGCTTGTTGAGCTCAATACCGTTTACAGTTTCGTTAAAGCAAACATAGGCATAGGATGCACCAGGAGTTACCTGCATCTTGGAGTAATCAACATGCCAAATGCCGTCATCACCCTTTTGCGCACATTCATGTAATACCGCTTCACCAAAGCGATCATTACACTCTTTATAAGCACAGCGTGACCAATGGCCAGTTACAAAATAATCAGCCTTGCCACCTTCAGGTAATAGATTTAGTGGAACTGCGGCAAACTCACCGCGGCCACCTGATTGCAAAAAGATCACCTTGTAGTTATCAGGAATATGCATGAGCTCACGCAGTAGCTGCTCTGAGCCCTTGGCCACAGCGTCAAATTCAGGAGATCTATGAGAGATCTCAATAACTCCTGCGCCCATGCCAGCAAAATCCATAAATTCCTTTTGGGCCTGCTCCATTACCTCAAGAGGCAAGGTGCAAGGACCTGCGGTGAAATTCCATGCTCTCATTTTCAGATCTCCTCGCTAGGATCATCGTTAACTAAGCTTTCGTTGTTCTCTGCAGTATTCTCAGCTGAGATTTCCTCATCAGCCACTTCATCAGAAGATGCTACTCCAGAGTCCTGTTCCTTTTGCAAATTTTCTGCATCCTTAAGAGCCTGACGCTCGGCAGCGCGGGCCTCGGCGGTACGACGAGAATTCTCGACGACATCACCTGGGATGGACTGTACGGCAATGATGTTCTCGCCATCAGAAGGTCTCATGAGAATAGTACCAGTGGCACCACGTGACATGGTTCTCATGGTTTCCATAGGTGAGCGAATGATCTGACCATGATCGGTTATCAGCATAAACTCAGAGTCATCGGAGGCTCTTACTGCACCAACAACTGCACCAGCACGTTCAACGCCTCTTAGCACATATACGCCTTGGCTACCACGGCTCTTCTTTAAAGGAATATCAGCTAAGGCCATACGCTTACCAATACCGTTTGAACCTACGATCAAGCATTCCTTCATAGGATCATCTAATGACATCACCATTAAGGATACGCAGGTAGCACCGCCTATAAGCTTGATACCACGCAATGAGCCTGAGCCACGGCCTGAAGGTCTAATGCCCTGACCGCTATGACGATCAACACTTGCATCCTCATCACCATCATCAGAGCTCTCAACCTCATCGCTCTCTTCCTCATCACTATCAGCCTTAGAGTAGTAATCACAGAAGTGTAGTGCCTTACCGTTGGAGGCAAAGAGATAGATATCATCATCACCTGATGAAATCTCAGCACCGATGAGCTCATCATCATCTGCTAAGGCAATAGCCTTGATGCCGGCATCATTGTTACGTCCAATAAAGCTCTTAAATGCAGAAATAGCAGTCTTCTTGACACGACCAGTCTTAGTTGCCAAGAAGAAATAGGAGCTATCAAACTCTTCATCGTTATCAGGTAGACGTACCATTGCAGTGATCTTCTCACCCTCGTCTAGCTTGAAGATGTTCTGTACCGGGCGCCCTCTCCAGCTCTTATTATCAGAGGTAGGTAGATCATAGACTAGAGTAATAAAGGCACGACCCTTGGAGGTAAAGCAAATGAGACGATCGTGAGTATTAGCAACTATAATTGAGGTTAAGAAATCAGAATCCTTAAGCTTAGCTGCCAAACGTCCCTTACCACCACGATGCTGTGATTCATAGGAGGCAATGTCCATGTATTTGACATAGCCTTCATTAGATAAGGTTACGATTACATCCTGACGAGCAATCAAATCACCCTTATCAAATTCGGTTAGATCCTCAATAAAGCCAGAGCGACGCTTAGAGCCAAACTCACGCTTGACCTCCTCTAGCTCCTCACGAATAACCTGTTTCATACGTACAGGATCATTTAGGATATCCAAATAACCACAGATGGCGTCTAAAAGCTCGTTATACTCATTGCGCATCTGATCTTGAGCAAGATGAGTAAGACGAGATAGCTGCAAGGCCAAGATAGCATCGGCTTGAGCTTCTGATAAATAATAGGTATCACCATGTACGCCTCTATCCTCAGGAATTCCTTGAGGAAGAGCAACGTTAATGCCCTCAGGAGTACGTCTAATTAAGGGCTCAACCTCAACTGAGGACCAAGGCTCAGCCATGAGACGTGCTCTTGCATCAGCAGTATTTTCTGAGGCGGTGATCATGTCTACTACGCGCTCAATGTTAGCCTTAGCGATCATCAAGCCCTCACGAATATGGGCACTGCGACGATCACGGCGTAGCAAGAACACGGTACGACGGGTAACTACCTCACGGCGGAAGTCAACAAACTCCTTTAAGATCTGCTTTAAGGTCAAAAGACGCGGATGGTTGTTAACCAAGGCCACCATATTAATGGGGAAAGAGGACTGTAGCAGAGTGTTAGAGAAGAGATTATTTAATACCGCCTCTTCATAGGCATCACGCTTTAGCTTAATGGCGATGCGTACATCATAGTGCTTATCTGATTCGTCCTGAACTTCAGAGATACCCTCAATCTTCTTCTCACGCAGCATAGTGGTTAGCTGCTTGACTATATCCTGCTTATGAAGCACATAAGGGATCTCATCGATGTAGATAGTCTTAACGCCAGATTTATCCTCCTCGATGTGATAACGAGAGCGGATCACACAGCGTCCACGACCAGTGGCATAAGCCTTACGCACCCCCTCACGACCTACGATTTCACCACCTGTAGGAAAATCAGGGCCTGGGATGTAATGCATGAGCTCATCTAAGCTGATCTCAGGATTTTCAAGCAAGGCTATGGCTCCATCCAAAACCTCATTTAGGTTATGAGATGGAATATTGGTTGCCATACCTACGGCGATACCAGAAGAGCCATTTACCAATAAATTAGGGAAGCGTACTGGTAAAACCTCAGGCATGGTTTCAGTGCCATCATAGTTTGGCACCATGTTGACGGTATCCTTATCAAGATCAGATACCATCACGCGCGCAATTTTGTTGAGCTTAACTTCGGTATAACGCGCAGCTGCCGGACCGTCACCATCGATGTTACCAAAGTTACCCTGACCATCTATTAAGGGCTCACGCATGGAGAACCACTGTGCCATACGCACTATGGTCTCATAGGCTGCAGCATCACCATGTGGATGGAAACGACCAATAACGTCACCTACAATACGAGCTGACTTTTTAGTGTCCTTCCACACGTTCAAATCGTTCATGTCAAAAAGTACACGACGATGTACTGGCTTTAAGCCATCACGTACATCAGGTAATGCACGATCGACAATTACGCTCATTGCGTAATCAATAAAAGACTGCTTGAGCTCATCCTCAAGATTTACAGTCTGAACCTTCTGCACAACACTCTGAGAGGAAGTTAAATCCTCAGGATTTTGAGAGTTTGCTC
>CAVHVI010000102.1:0-8329 GCA_963639245.1 Bacteroidaceae bacterium | reverse complement strand
GAGCATCTGCCTTACAAGCAGAGGGTCACAGGTTCGAGTCCCGTAGCGTCCACCAGATAAAATTTAATATAGTGGGTTGTTAGCTCAGTTGGTAGAGCAGCGGACTCTTAATCCGTTGGTCGCGGGTTCGACCCCCTCACAACCCACCACTATATTGGACGCTTAGCTCAGTTTGGTTAGAGCATCTGCCTTACAAGCAGAGGGTCACAGGTTCGAGTCCCGTAGCGTCCACCATCCTCTAAATTTCCCTAATTCATTTCTTTATCCTAACATCTCTTTATTCCATCAGCTATTTTACGTTTTTTTGCGCTTCACATTGCATATTGTTGTCCTTTCATGCATAATAGAGCGCTTATAAATGCGCCTCTAGGCGCTTTTTGCTTTTCTAATAACTAGATTTTTGCTTTGGAGCATTGTTGTGAATATCAAGGGTGATATTACCGGTGGCTTGACTGCAGGTGTTGTTGCACTGCCTTTGTGTCTTGCTTTCGGTATTGCCAGCGGCCTAGGTGCTGCAGCTGGCTTATACGGCGCCATTATTTTAAGTTTCTTTGCCGCAATCTTCGGTGGTACTAAGACTCAGATCTCAGGTCCTACTGGTCCTATGACCGTGGTTACAGCCTCGGTGGTAGTAGCTGTAGGTGGAGATATTACCTTAATTGGCTGTGTATTTGCAGTAGCAGGTCTGTTACAGATTGTATTTGGTTTCCTGCGTTTGGGCCGTCTCATTCGCTTTATTCCTTATTCTGTAACCTCAGGCTTTATGAATGGCGTGGGCCTTATCATTATCCTCTTGCAGCTAGCCCCTATGTTAGGTGGTGCTTCTCCTAAGGGCCCTGTTGACGGTATTATGTGTCTGCCTTCAATTGATATTAACTACGCTTCATTTGCCTTAGGTGTTGCCGCCTTAGCCATCATTTTCCTCACTCCTAAAAAGATAAGCTCCATCATTCCTGCTCCTCTTTTAGCCCTGATAGTTTTATCTATTATTTCTTACTATATGGGCCTTGACGTGGCTGTGATCGGTGAGGTTCCAAGTGGCTTGCCTGATTTCCATATTCCGCAGTTTACCTTCGATCACGCCTTAACTATTTTTGGCTACGGCTTAACTTTGGCGATCTTAGGCTGCATTGACTCCTTACTTACCTCCTTAATTGCTGACTCTTTAACTAAGACTAAGCACAATCCTAATCGTGAATTGATCGGTCAGGGTATTGGTAACGGCCTCTGCGGCTTCTTTGGCGGTTTGGTAGGTGCAGGTGCTACCATGCGTACCGTAACTAATATTAAATTAGGCGGTAATTCAAGATTATCTGGTGTGGTAAGCTCCTTATTCTTAGTCTCTGTGTTATTAGCCTTCCACGATCTCGTAGCCTTTGTACCAGTTGCTGTGCTCTCTGGTATCTTAATTAAGGTTGGTATCGATATTTTCGATTATCGTCTCTTAAAGCAGCTTAAGGTTCTAAATAAGACCGATCTTGCATTGATGATCCTAGTCTTCTTACTAACTGTGTTCGTAAACCTCATTTTTGCGGTAGCTGTAGGTGTAGTTGTAGCAGTTATTTCTCACGTTGTAGCCGCCTCTAAGATGAGCAAGGATGAGCGTGAGTGTAGCCTTGATGTCAGTACTGAAGGTAATGTCACGGTCGCTAAGCTTAAAGGACCTCTTTATTTTGGTACTAGCTCTAATATGGCCTTTAAGTTTGCCAAAGCTGAGGGCAAGAGCGTGATCCTCGATATTACTGGAGTTAACATGCTTGATGTTTCCGGTATTTACGCCTTTGAGGATGAAATTGATGTCAAGCGCTCCTTAGGTGCAGAGGTTTCCTTAGTTGCACGTCAGGATCAGGAACTTATGTCTATGCGTGATAAGGTAGGTAGCGCACGTGTGTTCTCAACGTTAGCTGAGGCCTTAAAAAAAGCCTAATTTAGCAATCTACCTCTAATCTTTTATAAAACGGGCGTGGCTTTGACTGCGCCCGTGCTTTATCTGCAAGCATACATTTTTCCCTACTTTTCTTGGCTAATTTATCTAAATCTTACCTTTTAGTTTTAGTGATTATGCGCTAAAACTGCGCATAAGTCTGTCCATAATTTTCCATTTCGATCATCTTGCGGGAATATTGTTTCATTTGAAAGCAAGCCCCCTGGTAAATGCTATAAAAAGGCTAAAGAAAGCAATAAAAATTATTACAAAGGACAGGGCTATGGATGCTTTTATTGAAAGCCGCGATGCTGTCAACGCATGGTTAGAGCGCTTTGGGGTTAAGTTTGGAATTTATAAAAATGGGACCTTCAAGGAGCAGCTTTTTCCTTATGATTCAATTCCGCGCGTGATAAGTCATGATGATTGGCAATCTTTAGAAAAGGGACTTATTCAACGTGCTAAGGCCTTAAATGAGTTCATCTTTGACGTATATCATGACAAAAAGATAGTCAATGATGGCGTGATCCCTCCTGAGTTTGTGTTCTCATCTAAGGGCTATTTGCATGAGTGTGAGGGCATTAGTCCATCAAAATCTATCTATGCCCATATTGCAGGTATTGATCTAGTACAAGCCCAAAGCGGTGAGTGGGTGATACTTGAGGATAACCTTAGGATCCCCTCAGGAGCATCCTATCCTATGATTGCAAGACAGGTGGTGCGTAAGGTATGTCCCTCAATATTCCACGATCAGGTGATTTTAGATAACCGCGATTATGGAAATATGCTCAAGGAGATGATGGATCACGTCAATGTAAATGGTGGCTTAAATATCATCTTTACTCCAGGACGCTTTAATTCTGCTTACTTTGAGCACTCCTATCTTGCAGAAAAATCGGGGGCAACTCTTGCATATCCTGGTGAGATCGTGGTGGAAAATGATCATGCCTATTATTTGGGTCTGCAGGGTAAGAAGGAGCTTGTAGGCAGTATCTATCGCCGCGTATCTGATGAATACATGGATCCTAATACCTTTAATGCAGAATCATTAATTGGTATTCCAAATCTCATGCAGGCCTATGCGCACGGCAATGTTGCAATTGTCAATGCTCTTGGCAATGGCGTGGCCGATGACAAGGGTATTTATTACTTTGTCCCTAAGATGATCAAATACTATTTAAATGAAGAGCCCATTTTGCACAATGCTCCTACCTATTTGCCCTTCTATAAGGAGGATTATGCCTACATTTTAAATAACCTCCAAAAGCTTGTTATCAAGGATGTAAGTGAGGCTGGTGGCTATGGCGTGGTATTTGGTCGCGATTTGGATGAGGTAAAGCTTGCCGAGCTTAAGGATCTTATTGTCAAGGATCCACGACGCTTTATTGCCCAAGAGGTTATTAACTTTAAAGATCTGGAAATCTACGATGAAAACACCTCACAGAAGGTGATGCGTAAGGCTGATTTAAGAGCCTTTGTTGTAAGCGGGAGCGAGACTAAGGTTTGGGCTAGTGGTCTTACTCGTTTTTCACGTGATCCTAATTCCTTTGTGGTTAACTCCTCTCAAGGTGGTGGCTTTAAGGATACTTGGGTTATGGGTATTTAGTAGAGAAAATGGGGAACAGAAATATGTGTGAATTAGCAATATCTGAAAACGGTGCTAACCGCTTATATTGGCTTGGTCGCTACACTGAGCGCGCTTATTTGTCACTGCATATGTTACGCAGATACTTTGATCTCTTCTTAGATGGCAATCAGCTTGAGGTGCTTGATTACGAGCGCAAATTTGGCCGAGAGCTTCAAGGAAAGCTTAGCTTTGAGGATTTTGCTTCGCTTTATATCTTTGATAAGAGCAATGAAAGCTCCATCATGTCTATCTTAACCGGCGCTAATGACAATGCCATTTTGCTACGTGAGATCATTAAGTCTGAGTCTTTATCCTATATCCAAATGTCGATTTGTCTTTTGGAAAAGCTCTTAGGCTCTGATAAGCAGATCACCGTAACCTCGTTGCAAAAGGTTACCGATAACCTTTTGGCCTTCTTTGGTTCAATTGAAGAGCGTCTGTTCTGTGATAGAGCGCTAGCCTTTGTGCGTTATGGTCGCTGTGTTGAAAGTCTTGATATGCACATGCGCTTTGATTACGACTTTGAGGCGGTACGTGATATCTTTGAGCGTATGCTCAGGTGGATTGAAATTGATAGATCAGTTATCAATCAGAATTCACTTGAGAAATTTAACCTGCTTCTTAGCAAGGATAGCTATGCAATTGATGATCCTGCTTACAAGAATGTAATGCTTGAGACCGTTAATTCGCTAGTTATTTTATAGCCATGCACGCCACTCGCGAGTTTGTCTATAGCTATCAAAATATGGTGACAACAGATCTTGCTGTAACTAAGCATTATCTGTTGTTGCGTTGCCTGCCCTATGTCAATGATTTTCAGGACTTAGTTGAATCTCATTGCCTAAGCCTTGGCTTTGATGAGTTTAAAAAGGGACAAGACTCCTTTGGCAATACTATTTGCTATGGGGGAGTTATACGCTCCCATAAAACCTTAAGCTGGCAAAGCTCAGGGATAGTAAGACAATCGCCATATAGTATAGCCTCAGATAGCGATGACTACATTTATCTCTATGGCTCTGCCTTATGCATGCCCTCTCACAATATAAGGCTTTTTGCATCAACGCTAAGCACTCCTTTGGATCCCTATGAAAAGGCCCTATATCTTACTGAGGCAGTGTTTAAGGCCCTGCAATATAGAAAGGGCGTAACCAATGTCAAAACCACTGCAGATGAGGCCTTAGCTCTAGGCTATGGGGTATGCCAGGACTTTGCGCATGTTTTGATTGCCTTGTGTCGTATCTATAATCTTTCTGCAAGATACGTAAATGGACTTATTGCAGGGGATGGTGAGACGCATGCATGGGTTGAAATTCTTATTAAAAATAAGTGGTATGGATTTGATCCTACCCATAATAAAAAAATCGAGTACGGCTATATCAAGCTAGCCCACGGTCGTGATGCTAACGATTGTCCTGTTTGCCGTGGCGTGTTCACGGGGCAGGCTATACAACAAATGTCCGTACATGTATTAGTTGGGGAACTATGATAAAAGA
Organism: Bacteroidaceae bacterium; assembly: GCA_963639245.1. GTDB lineage: Bacteria > Pseudomonadota > Gammaproteobacteria > Enterobacterales > Succinivibrionaceae > Succinivibrio. The sequence goes on along the minus strand of CAVHVI010000102.1, from coordinate 3,285 downwards.
TGTATATAGTGCAGAGCTTCCGGTAGGGGAAAGGCTTCTTATCAAGAAGAATGTCCTACAAGGAGGAAGCTCTCAAAAGAGATTTTGTGTGGTAACAGGTACCCACGGTGATGAGCTTGAAGGTCAATATGTAGCCTTTAGGCTCAATCAATTATTATCAAATAATCTTGATAAGCTTGATGGAAAAGTTGAAATTTATCCTGCCTTAAATCCCTTAGGTATAGATTCTATTTCACGCGGGATCCCTAATTTTGATATCGATATGAATCGTATCTTCCCAGGATCCCTGCAAGGCTCTATGACTGAGGCTGCCGCACACTATATCGTTGAGGATTTAAGCGGAGCGGATGTTGTGATCGATATTCATTCAAGCAATATCTTTTTGCGCGAGGTGCCACAGGTTCGTATCAATGTAAATTTGCAGGCAACCCTAGTGCCTCTTGCTAAGTACCTTAATATGGATTTTATTTGGGTGCATGAGGCCGCGACAGTGCTTGAATCCACGCTTGCTCATTCTTTAAATATCATCGGCACTAAGACCTTAGTAGTAGAGATGGGCGTAGGCATGCGCATCAATCATAGCTGCTGCAATCAGCTAATAGATGGTATTTTCAATCTCTTATCCAAGCTTGGCATGTGGAAGGGAGAGTGTGTCTCTTCAGTTAAAGAGCCGGTGCTCTCTGTTGGCGATGCGGTAAGCTTTGTTAATGCCAAAAAGTCAGGTGTATTTATTACCGAAAGTCGTACTAATACCATGGTTAAAAAGGGCGACTGCATTGGTATGATTGTAAGCTCGCTTACAGGTGAGGTTTTAGACGAAGTACAAGCACCTGCAGATGGTCTCATGTTTACTCTAAGAGCATATCCTGTAGTTTATGAGGGATCTTTGCTTGCCCGTATTCACAAGTTTGATAAGTAGGTGCAGTTATGAAAAAGGAAATTCTTTATACCTTGAAATCTCCTTTTCGTGACGATTTCAAGATCTTAGGCTATACCTTTGGTCAAGGCGCTAAGGCATTAGCTATAGTAGGAGCATTGCGTGGTGATGAGATCTCACAGCAGTATATATGCTCACAGGTGGTACGTGAGTTAAATGAGCTTGAAAGTCACGGCCTGCTTGCTAAGGATATTTCAATTACCGTGATCCCAAGTGCCAATCCCTTTTCTATGAACATAGGTAAGAGATTTTGGGCTATGGATGATACTGATATCAATCGCATGTTCCCTGGCTACAGTGAGGGTGAGACTACTCAGAGAATTGCCGCCGGCCTTTTTAATGCTTTAGACGGCTTTGAGTACGGTATACAGCTAGCATCCTTTTATATGCCAGGAGATTTCATTCCCCATGTAAGGATCTTAAAGACTGTACTTGATTATACCGATGAGGGTAAGGATTTTGGTTTGCCTTATGTCTCATTATGCGAGCCCTCTCCCTTTGATACTACCTTGCTTAACTACAATTGGCAGATTTGGAATACTAAGGCCTTTTCTCTTTATGGTGGCAATAGCCATAAGATTGAGGGCATTATTTGCAAAAATCAGGTCAATGCTATTTTGCGCTTTATGATCAAAAAGGGCTTTGTTAATAAGCGCTCTTATGATCCTGCCAATGTCTCTGAGATCATCAATGAAAAGGATCTTAAGGTGATTCAGGCCCCATCTGCCGGTATCTTTTATAAAAAGAAGAATGCTGGAGATTATGTGCGTAAGGGAGATGAGTTAGGTCGTATTATTGATCCATATGAGGGCAATGTTAAGGCCAGACTGTATGCTTATGTGGATGGCATAATGTTTTTTACTCATGATTCGCCACTCACCTTGCAAAATACGCCCTTGTTTAAAATCTACGGTGCTTAATTTTTAAAGACGACAGTCTATATGGCAACTAATTGAAATATAGACTGTTTATTTATAAAACCGTTTTTCTTACTCATCATTTATTGCTCTTGCCTCAGCCCTAAAGCTTTGCTTTCGCGCTCAATTATCCTTAAGCCCCAAAAAAAGTCATTTGCACCAAAAATAGACATCTTGGTAATTAAGCATTAGAATTTCCTGCAAATTAATAAATCTCTCCTCTCTTTAAATGATTGGACGAGGGTAATAACAATAAGCCTAGTATTAGGCATTACTACAACAGGAAATAAATTTATATGACTACCAAGATCGGTATTTACGGCTACGGCAATTTAGGCCGTGGTGTAGAGCTTGCTGTTAATGCTGCTGAGGATATGGAGTTAGTTGCAGTTTTCACAAGACGTGATCCTGCTTCCCTAAAGATTGCCTCCGAGGACGTAAGCGTTGTAAACGTCAATGACATTGCATCCTATAAGGATAAGATCGATGTTTTGATTCTATGCGGTGGTAGTGCTACCGATCTGCCCAAGCAGACTCCTGAGCTTGCCAAGCTTTTTAACGTCATCGATAGCTTTGATACTCACGCCAAGATCCCTGAGCATTTTAATAATGTTGATAAGGTAGCTTGTGACAATAAGCATATTGCCTTGATTTCTGCAGGCTGGGATCCTGGTATGTTTTCCTTAAATCGCCTTTATGCCAATGCTATTTTGCCTAATGGTAAGGATTACACCTTCTGGGGTAGAGGCGTAAGTCAGGGCCACTCTGATGCTATTCGTCGCATCAAGGGCGTAAAGGATGGCAGACAGTATACTTGCCCAATTGATGCAGCCTTAGATGCCGTAAGATCTGGCTCTAATCCTGAGCTTTCAACTCGTCAGAAGCATACCCGCTTGTGCTATGTCGTATTAGAGGAAGGTGCTGATGCAGCTTACGTTGAGAATGCTATCAAGACCATGCCTAACTATTTTAGCGACTATGACACCACCGTAAATTTCATCTCTCAGGAAGAACTTGATAGGGATCATAAGGGCTTGCCTCATGGCGGCTTCGTCTTTAGATCTGGTGTTACTGGTGCTAATAATGAGCACAAGCATATTATCGAGTATAGCTTGAAGCTTGATTCTAACCCTGAATTTACCGCTAACGTGATCGTAGCTTATACCAGAGCTATTGCACGCTTGCATAAGGAAGGTGTCGTTGGTTGCAAGACTGTATTTGACATTGCTCCTGCCTACCTAGTACCTCTAACTTCTGAGCAATTAAGAGCCTCTATGCTCTAGGCGTCAATTCCATTTCTATCAAAGATCCCCCTTATTTTGAGTAGGGGATCTTTAAGATAAACTCCTTGGACCCTGAGGAGATTATATTCATTATGAAAAAACATAAGATCGATCCTTACGATCCTGCCTCACCGATCCTAAAATCCCT
>CAVHVI010000101.1:0-8480 GCA_963639245.1 Bacteroidaceae bacterium | reverse complement strand
CCTTAAGGAAAGAGGAGTAAAGCTATGATTTTGTATCACGGCTCCTTTGTCGTGGTGGATGAGCCAGATTTAGCTCATTCCCGATCGTGTTTGGATTTTGGGAAAGGATTCTACGTAACGCCTATTTATGAGCAGGCTGCAAAATGGTGCGATCGCTTTAAAAGACGTGGCAAAGATGGGATCGTGTCGCACTATATGTTTGACGAAAATGCCTATAACTCTTTGAAAACGTTGATATTTGATGCCTATACCGAGGACTGGCTAGATTTTATCTTAAGCTGTAGGCGCGGACAGAATGTTAGCGAGCACGATCTCGTGATCGGTGGTGTTGCAAACGATCAGGTCTTCAATACTGTAGAGCTGTTTTTTGATGGATTAATTGATAAGGCCGAGGCCATTAACAGATTGAGATATGAAAAGCCTAATTTGCAGATGGCTTTTCGCACAAAGAAGGCTCTAACTTACTTACATTTTGATGGCAGTGAGAGGCTATGAAAGCAAATCCCATTCTCTTACAAAAGAAGTACGCCCGCATAGTAGAGCTTTTTGCAAAGCATAATGATCTCACATTGGATAAAGCATTGGATATATTCTATCGCTCGGAGCTATATAAGCTAGTATGCGATGGAGTTTCAGATATGCACTGCATGAGTGATGAGTATCTGGTGCAGGAGCTTGAGCAAGAGATGTTAGAAAAGGATCCCTCATTCAATAGTGGGAACGCATGTAAAGAGTCACCGCATGTTTGATGTTTTTTCCGGCATTTGAGCAGGTGATGAGGCTTTCATACTCTTTATCTAGTATTGCATCCACAGCTACATGAGGGTAAAACTTAGGAGAAAAACGTGAGTTAAGGATACTAAATTTGAAAAAAATCAAAAAATAGTATCCTTAAGTGCCATTTTTTGTGGTGTAATTGATTTCCATGAAGATGGAGATCTGCATATGTTCAAGTCTGTGTACCCAAGGGAAAAGTACCTAAGCAAAATCCGTCCTTTTTACAGCTCAGATATTATCAAGGTCATAACAGGGATCAGGCGCTGTGGTAAATCTTGTATTCTGCAGGCCATCATGAATGAACTTGAAGCATCAAAAGTTTCCCCATCTCAGATAATCTATATCCCTCTTGATAGACGTGGCTATAAGAGCATAAAAACTCCAACAGCCCTAGAGGAGAAAATAGAGTCGCTACTTGGCATTGAGGAGCGGTATTACCTTTTCATTGACGAAGTCCAAAATGTTGAGGGATTTGAAAGCGTCATTCAAGCTTATGCCGCCGATGGATTTTCAATCTTTTTAACTGGTTCAAATTCATATTTGTTAAGCGATGAAATCTCAACTAAGCTCACCGGTAGATATCTAAATTTTGAAACATATCCTTTGGATTTTGCTGAATATATAGAAATGAAAAAGTTCTTTAAACAGGATGTTAAGCAAGATCTTCATGCCGAGTTTGAAGAATACATTCTAAATGGTGGCTTTCCAAAAACACTTGAATTTGCAGAGGTGTCGGCAAGGCAGACCTATACCCGCGGCATAATTAAGGAGATCTTTGAAAAGGATGTAAAGAGTAGAAAGAAGATCTCTAATGTGCCGGTCTTTGAACGAATACAGTCGTTTCTTTTGAATAACTATGCTGCGCCATTTTCGCTTAATAATTTGGTAGAGTGTCTAAAGAGCGAAGGCTATAAAACACTTCCTGCCACGGCGAGATCCTATATCGAGGATTTAAAAAAGGCCAAGATAGTTTATGAATGTAACCGCTTTGACCTTAAAAGTAAGAAGTCGCTTAGACGAGAGCAAAAATACTATCTTGCTGATTTAGCAATCTATTTTGCAATGAATACTGACAATAGATTAAGCTTTGGCCCTTCACTTGAGAATCTTGTATATCTTTATTTAGCAAGTCATGACTTTCAAATAAGCATAGGTAAGATTGGCAAATTAGAATGCGATTTTATCGTTAGAAATAAGCAAGGGGATTATGCCTATATTCAGGTCACCTATACTCTTCAAGGCGAAGATCTCAAATCCTCTATGCGCATCAAAGAACGAGAGTATCGACCTTTTAGACAAATAACAGATGGATATCCGCGTTATATTATTTCTCTTGATAGATACCGTGATCAGCAAGAAGGCGTTCATCATATTAACGCCATCGATCTATTTTTAGGTAGAGTGCAGATATAAAGACATAGGGGCTGCGTTTAGCGATCGCTTCTCTTGAGGCCAAATCGCTAGAAGTTTTCCGCCCTCGCCTTTATAGGAGGGAGGTCGTTACTCACGGTAATAACAGATCCATTTTCTTCTACCTTCCTTTTTGAGTTCACCTAACGCGCTCAGATCTCTAAATGCTTTTTCTATCGAGCTGTCGCTAAGAGTTGGGCAAAGCTCACGGATATCTTGTTTATTAAAACGACCTAATTTATACATACTGGCCTGTCTTACCATTTCAAGTGCCGGAAGTTTGGTTTCAACGAGTGAAAACTGATCTCCAAAATCCTTGTAGGCCGCAAGTATCGTTCCTAAAAGATATTTTATAAAAGGAAGTGCATCATCAGTACCCTCGTGCCATCCTTGTTGTGATGTTGCAAGCGCGCCGTAGTAAAGATCTTTATTTTTGGCAATTTTGGCCTCAAGCGAGATCTATTTTTCGACGTAAAAGCCATTTCTGTATAGGAGCAAGGTAGTAAGAAGCCGGCTCATGCGACCGTTCCCTTCATTTTAACTTAAGCTTCAAGTGAGCTACTTTAAAATGCTGAATATGAGCATGCGCTAAATTTTTTGAAAACGGCAAGTTTATCGGCATATCTCACGATAAAGATCCCCTATAATAGCTATTTTTTGTTAAGATAACTTTACTATACAGATAGTTTGTAGCTTAGATAATTTTGTTGCTACAGCTATATTAATTTGCCAAATTCTTATTAGACCTCTATACAAAACTCATGAACCACAACGACAAACATAAGTCCTCTGCAATCATAGATGATGTTCAGGTAACAGCAAGTCAAGATGAACTAATTTGTTCTCTGCTTTCAGGTTCCTATGGGCATAAGGTTGAAGAGCTCCTAAACACTCTTGGTAGCCTGTATGGTGCAGATAGGGCATATGTTTTTGAAAAGGACAGTGCCAAGGGGATCATGAGTAAGAATCAAAGCTACTTTGCAGAGGGAGTGGTACCTGTTTACGATTATTGTGATGAAATCCCTCTTGCTAGCTTTGATAGTATTTTTGACAAATTAAAGTGTGGCACCTGGATAATTCGCTCCTTAGAGAATGAATACCCTAAGGATAGTCCTTTATATCGTATCCTCTCTCCTTTTGCAGTGAGCTCGGTGATGATGGCTCCGCTGGTGATCTCAGGTGCGATCGCTGGTTTGGTGATGATTGTGAATCCCAAGGCCAATACCAATATGTGCTTGTTGCTAACGGTCGCTGCCAATTTAATCTGTACTGAGCTTTTGGCAAATAGGAAGCTTGCGGAAAATGACGAGTCATTCCTTTTGTTATCTAAGATTAGAGAGCAATTCGATACCCTGTACTTTGTTGATTTTGCTACAGACTATGTTCATGCCTATAAGGTTGACAGCAAACATCATAAAAAGCTCTCTAATATCGAAAGCTATTCGATATCCATGGACTCATATATTCAAAATGATGTGGCGGTGCATGATCGTGATCGTTTGATAAAGGAGACTGATCCTAGTCATATCATGGCTCGCTTTAAGACGGAGGATTCCTTCGTTATTGAGTATGAGGAAAGCTGGCAGGAGGATACTCGTTATTGTCGCTTGCGTTTTGTTAAAGCTAATGCTGAGGGTACGCAGGCGGTCATCATCGGCAAGGATGTTACTAAGGAAAGACAATTTTCCTCTGAGCTAAAGAGTAGAAATGATAAACAGCTACAGGTAATTAACGCTATTGGTAGTGAATACGATATTTTGCTTTTGATTAATATCGAGAGCAAAAAGTTTATTCCCATTCGTACCATAAAAGAGGATTTTCATAAGGACGCGGTGGAGCTCGTCTTAAGCTTTGATCTCATCGATGAGTCTATGGCTGCCTATGCCCAAAAATATATTGTTGAAAATGATAGAGCTTTCATTTTAGAGCATACCAAAACAGAGACCATCCTTGCAGAAACTCCTGAAAAGGGCATTCATACCTTAAGCTATAGACGCATTTTTGGTGAAGGGGCCATTTATTATCAAATCAATACCGCTAAATTTATCGCAGATGATGGTTCTCCTTATATTGTGATGGGCTTTAGAAATGTCCATGCCTTAGTTGAGGAGGAGTCACGTAAGGCTGCAGTTGCAGCCGAGATGCACGACATCATTTCCGCAGCTGAAATGGGTATTTGGCATATTGAATTGATTGAAGGCAAAAAGCCCGTCATGGTAGCTGACAACCGCATGAAGGAGTTACTGGGGCTTAATTCACAAACAGACATCAGCCCTGAGGATATTTATGAGCTGTGGTTTTCTAGAATTAAGCCTGATGCAGTGCAGTCGGTACTAGATAGCCTTGAGAGGATGAAATCGGGGCTTCGTGATGAGAATACCTTTATTTGGATCCATCCAACCTTAGGTGAGCGCTATGTACGCTGTGGTGGTACTTGTATCGCTGTCGCAGGTGGTTATATATTGCGTGGTTACCATTATGATGTTGATGAACAAGTCCGTGAGCAGGAAAAGCAATCCTCCCGTTTAAAGGATGCTTTGGTGGCAGCCGAGCATGCTAATCGTGCTAAGACCACCTTCTTAAATAACATTTCCCACGACATTCGTACGCCGATGAATGCGATCATCGGTTATACCGCCTTAGCTTCAACTCATTTAGATAATAGAGAGCGTATTAAGGATTACTTATCTAAAATTACCACCTCTAGCAGTCAGCTTTTGTCGCTAATTAATGACGTTTTGGACATGAGCCGTATTGAAAGCGGTAAGGTTAAGATCGAGGAGACTAAGGTTCATCTGCCAGATATATTGCATGATTTAAGGACTATCTCGCAAACCTCAATTCATGCCAAGCAGCTAGATTTCTATATTGATACCGTAGACGTTATTCATGAGGATGTCATTTGTGACAAGCTACGTCTCAATCAAATTCTTTTAAACATACTCTCTAATGCCACTAAGTTTACTAAGCCTGGTGGTGCAATTAGTGTGCGTGTAATAGAAAAGCCTTGTCGCTTAGTTGGGCATGCAGGCTTTGAATTTCGTATTAAGGATACCGGTATTGGTATTAGTGAGGAATTCCAAAAGCACATATTTGAAGCCTTCTCACGTGAGCATAGCTCAACTGTAAGTGGTACCCAAGGTACTGGTCTTGGTATGGCCATTACCAAGAATATCGTGGATATGATGGGAGGCACCATTGAGGTTAAGAGTAAGGAAGGCGTAGGCTCTGAATTTATTGTTCGCGTTAAGTTTAAGATAAGTGATGAGGTGGTCAAATATGAGGTGGTGCCTGAGCTTCAAGGAGTGAGATCCTTAGTTGCAGATGATAATTCCGATACGGCAATTAGTGTTTGCAATATGCTGAAATCCATAGGCATGCGCAGTGATTGGACCTTATCTGGAAAGGAAGCGGTATTACGCGCTAAGGTTGCTAAGCAGGACAATGATGAATACGGTGTCTATATCATTGATTGGTTAATGCCCGATATGAATGGTATTGAAGCCGTACGCCAAATTCGTCGTCATATTGGAGACAGTGCACCGATCATTATTCTTACTGCCTACGATTGGGGAGATATTGAGGATGAGGCGCGCGAGGCAGGAGTGTCAGCATTTGTATCTAAGCCTATCTTCCTATCAGAGCTTAGAGATGTTCTAAGTAAGCCTTTTAGAAAAAATGTAGTTCAAGAAGAGTCTAATGCACTGCATTCACTGGATGATTATCGTGGCCGAAAGATACTTTTAGTTGAGGATAACAAGCTCAATCAGGAAATCGCTGTTGAGATCTTGGCACAGCATGGCTTAATTGTTGATGTTGCAGAGGATGGCTCACAGGCTGTAGAAATATTATCTAAGGCTCAATCTAAGCAATATGATTTGGTGCTGATGGATATACAGATGCCCAAGATGAATGGTTACGATGCTACTCGTGCGATAAGACAGCTTGCCAATAATGACGTTGCCAGTCTTCCGATCATAGCCATGACCGCAAACGCCTTTGAGGAGGATAAAAAACTCGCCTCCGATGCAGGTATGAATGATTACATAGCCAAGCCTATAAAAATTGATGAATTCTTAGCGGTAGTTTGTAAGCAGATCAAGCTTGATCCTAAATAAGGAAGTTTAATTATGGAAATGAATAAGCAATTAAAAGCCATTCCTTATGGGATTGGTAATTTTAACGCTCTGCGTAGAAATGATTATGTCTATTGTGACAAGACCAAATTTATTGAGCTGTTGGAAATTGACTATATACATTTCCCTTTCATTGTAAGACCTCGGCGTTTTGGTAAAACTCTTTTCACCAATACTCTTTTTGATTATTACGATAGTGCTAAGGCCTCAACCTTTGATGAAAGCTTCAAGGGTACTTATATTTATGATCATAAGACACCTAAGGCTTCATCATATTGCGTGCTGTATTGTTCCTTTGCAGGGATTGCTTATGGAGATGTTGTAAGCAATTTTACTCATAAGCTTAAATTTTGCTGTGAAGAATTCTTAAACAGATATCCTGTTATTGATAAGTCTTTTCTTGATGAGGATTATCTAACTCCAGGAGAGCTATTCAGAGCTTTTATCTTAGAGGTAACTCCTTTAATTCCACATAGACTGTATGTAATTATTGATGAGTATGATTATGTTGCTACTGAGCTAATTTTTGGTAATGAAGAAAATGCTAATAAAAATGCCAAGGCTGGACGTTTTATTCAGGATTTTTACACTGCTTTAAAAGAAATTTGTGACGCAGGGGCGGTAGCGCGTACCTTTATTACGGGGGTAACTTCTGTATCCTATGATCCCATAATCACGGGCTTTGACATTGCTGAACATATTAGCTCAGATCCTCGATTTGCATCGATGTTTGGTTTTACTGAGGATGAGCTTAAAAAGATTATTCCACAGGTTGTAGATCTTAAACGCTATGGTCATAGTGTTGATGAAGTTTTTGCGCGTATGAAAGAGCTTTACCAAGGCTATCGCTTTAGCACATATTGTGAGGATATTGTCTTTAACCCATCCATGTCATTGTATTATCTACGTAAGCTCCATTCTTTAAATCAAGAGCCAACTAATCTTTTAGATCCTGCTTTTGCACAGAACTTGTCTAAAATCCATAACATCTTAAGCTTAGGTGATGTGGATTATGTAAAGAAGTTAGTAACTAGAGCTCTGCATTTTGAAAAAATACCTGGTAATGCTTTAGATTATTTCATTAATTTAAGCTCAAGAAATCTCCAATATAACCGTGACTTGATAGCCTTGATGGTATATTTAGGTTATCTAACCTATGCAGATGATGAATATACCTTCAAAGTCCCAAATAAGATTATATGCACGCAATTTTTTGGATATTATTTGGAATACCTGTGTGGAATCAATGTTTTTTATCATGATGACGCTGATTTTGGGCATGCCTTTGCAGAGCTAGCCAAGGGTGAGCCTAGACTCCTTTTTGAAACAGTCAGTGCCCATTTTAAGAAAAATCGTGGAACTCAAGAGTCAATTTCTCTTGATGAGAGTAATCTGCAGACAGTCTTGCTAGCAGTGCTATATTTTAGTGATGACTACGATGTGAACTTAGCAGTAGATGATCTGGAACAGGGAAAGACAGAGCTGATTCTTCAAGCTAAGGATGCTACCAAGCCATCCTATATCTTTGAGCTTAAATATCTTAAAAAGACTGCTTGTAGTGAGGAGCTAGTTGCCAAGGCTAAGAGTGAAGCTTTATCTCAGCTTGAACGCTATAAAACAGCTAATAATGTTGCCGATATTCCTAATCTTAAGCAGGTGGTTGCGGTATTTGGTGGCTTCGAACTTAAAGAGTGTGTCGTATTTTAGTAGTCCCTGAAGTACTGTCGATGAGGCTTAATGATGGAGAAGAAAAAACTTTTAAAGGCTGTGCCTTATGGGAAAGGTAGTTTTACGGCTATTCGTAGATATAATTTTGCTTATTGTGATAAGACTAAGTTTATTGAGCTTCTGGAAGATTCTCAAATAACATATCCATTTATTGTGCGTCCTCGTCGTTTTGGTAAAACGTTATTTACCAATACGCTGTTTGATTACTACGATAGCGCTAAGGCCTCAACTTTTGAAGCTAATTTCAAGGGAACTTATATTTATGATCATAAGACTCCATTAGCCTCCTCATATTGTGTGTTTTATTGTTCTTTTGCAGGAATTGCATATGGTGATGCTGGAAGTAATTTTTATCGTAAACTTAGATTCTATTGTGGAGAATTTTTAAACAGATATCCTGTTGTTGATAAGTCTTTTCTTGATGAGGAT
>CAVHVI010000100.1:0-8484 GCA_963639245.1 Bacteroidaceae bacterium | reverse complement strand
AGGAAATAGTAAAACTTTAGGTAGCGATTTTGAGCGTGACAGTATTTTAATAGGAGGAGCTAATGGAAATGTTGGAAACATAGTATTAGGTGGTAGCGGATATGAGGAACAAATTAGAGAATTCAACGGAGGAATTTTTACATTTAAGTTTGAGAACGACATTGATCCTAATGATGAGCCTGCTACTTTAATTTTTAAAGGCGCTCAAGGCCAAATTGGTTCCATTGATTCTCCATTTCAATCAATAGTTAGAGTTATCGATGGTGACTATAATGGGGAAATAATAAAATCTGATGTGGTATCCAAGGGTGATAATAATATAGGAAAACTAGAAGTTGAAAGTGGTAGTTATACTGTAAAAAATGGCTCTCTTACTCTTAAAGATGCTTCTTATGTTGGAAAAGTTGATGTCTCAACCTCATCTAACTCTAGTGGTCATATTGCTACGTTAACTGTAGATGGTTCTTTTAGTGCGCAAGGAGATTTTAGTTTATATAAATCAAGCTTGTCAGCCTCGTCTGTTACCTTAGGTGGAAGTTCAACAACATCTACAGTTACGGTTACTGATAGTTCTCTTTCCTCTACGTTAGGGGATGTCACTGTAAAAAAGGATATAGAGCTTATTGGTTCAGGATCGAGAAGTTCTATTTATTCAGCGGATAAATTAGATTTGTCAGCAGGTACCACCAAGCTTACTAATGCTGATCTAAAAGCCAATAACGATGTAACTATTTCAAATCTTATAGGCGAAACTACCAATACCAATATCACCTCAACAAGTGGAGCAGTTTCCATTACTGCTGATTCAGACGGTGCAATTACTCTGAAAGGCGACACAAAGGATAAGTCTACGATCACAGCTACTAGCGGTGTGACATTTAATTCTGCTACTGATATTAAAACATCAACTATTACCACGACTGGGACTGCTGGTAACATCAATTTTATTAAGAACGCAAAACTAACTGATACAGATGTAAAATCAGCAGGAAATGTTCAGTTTGACGATAAGGCTACTCTTTCCGAAAATACTAAAGTTGTAGCTAAAGCAATTACATTTAGTGGTAATGCAGAAATAAGTGCGTCTACAATCACTGCCAATGGAGCTGATGAGACTTCTGGTTCAATTACTTTTGGGGGGACTAATAATTCCACGACCATTAATAAAGCTTGTGTGACATCTGAAAACGGCAAGATTAGTATTGAATCTAAGGCGAAATTGACTGAAGCAACTCTTGAGGCAAATAAAGATGTCATTATCTCCAAGCTAAGTGGAACGATTTCTAATTCTACAATCTCTTCAAAAACAGGAGCAGTCTCTATCACTGCTGATTCAGACGGTACAATTACTCTAAAAGGCGACACAAAGGATAAATCAGCGATTACAGCTGCAAGTGGCGTGACATTTAATTCAGCTGCCGATATTGAAACATCAACGATTACTTCGACTGGATCTGCTGGTAACATCAAATTTATTAAGGATGCTAAACTAAAAGATACAGATATAACTTCAGCAGGAAATGTTCAGTTTTATGATAAGGCTACTCTTTCCGAAAATATTAATGTCGAAGCCAAAGCAATTACATTTAGTGGTGGAGCAGATATAAGTCAATCTTCTGAAATCCATGCCATAGGAAGTGATGCTGATTCTGGTTCAATTGTTTTTGGTGGAACTAATAATACAGCGACCATTAATAAAGCTAGTGTTATATCTGACAATGGCAAGATTAATATTGAATCTAAGGCTACATTGACCGAAGCAACTCTTCAGGCAAAAGGCGATATTTCTTTATCAAAGCTTACAGGAGAGGTAGAAAAATCATCAATTAAATCATCTGAAGGTAGTGTCTCTCTTAGTGCTGCTGATTCTAATAGCAAGATAGTAATCAATGAAGGTTCTATAGTATCAACAAAGAAAGATGTTGCATTTAAATCAAAGGCTGAGCTTAATAAGGTTAATGTAAGTGCAGCGCAAAATGTTTCATTTGCAGAAGCTACAACTTTGAAAAATGCAGATGCTTTATCTGATATAGCTAAAGATCCAAAGATCGAGGCAGAAACTATTAAATTTGCAAAAGACTTACAAGCTACAAATTATCGTCTAACTACGACGGATGCTAGCACAACCTTACTGTTTGGCGGTACCTCAGAAATCTCCTCAAGTATTATTGATGCTAAAGGTAATGCTCAATACGACGGCAATGCAACTATTAAAAGTACAGCATTGAATGTTGATAAAGATTTAACTTTTAATAAAGATGCCGAGATAACTGATTCTGCTGATCCTTCGTTAGGAGGAAGCGCATTAAAAGCCGATAGTATTGTATTTAATGGTAATACGACTATCTCTACAGCAGATGAAGTCAGTGACAGCTCAAAACTTACTACAGTTACAGCAACTAATAATATTTCTTTTAATCAAGATACATCGGGGAGTGAATTCCGTGCTTCAATTACTAATGCTAAATTAAAAACTACTAATGGTAATGTTGATTTGGCATCCAAGGCGACATTAAAGAACGCTCAAATAAAAGCTGATAATGGATCTGTTACTCTAAGTAATACTGAGCTTATTCAAGATTCTGTAATTTATGGAAAGCAAAATGTCAAATTAGGAAGAACTAATACATATGATACTATTAAGATAACAAGCTCAAGCGACAATTCAAAATCCAGTATTACATCGGATACTGGAGATGTTGTCTTTACATCTAATACCTCGCTTGCTTCAACAGATATAAAAGCTAAAGATAACATTGTCTTTGATAATGCTTTAACTGCATCTTCAACAAATAGACAGCAATCCTCAATTTATGCAGGCTCAGCAATAAGCATTGCAGGTAATGCTGATATTGCAAATTATGCTCTTACAACAAGCAGCACAAATTCTGCTGAGGGAGATATTAGCTTTAAGGGTAGTACCACTAAGTTAAAAGACAGTAAGCTAAATGCCTCTGGCAATATCCAATATGTAGGCATTACTACAATCACGAATACCTCTAATAAAGCTCAGGGAAATATAGTGTTTAAGGAGCAAGCGTCTTTAATTGATGGTGCTCTTTCGTCAAACAAAGTTATTTCTTTTGAAAAAATTCTAGAAGCCTCAGCAAGTAATGAGCAGAAGGGCTTAATTGAAGCAATCTTAGGTATCAGTGTTGGCGGTAATGCCGATGTTTCAAATTATGAGCTTAAGACTACCAGCACAGCTGCTGATAAGGGCAATATAGAATTTAATGGTAGTGACAGTTCTTTTAAGAACAGTATTGTTAATGCATCAGGAAATGTTCTATATAAAGGAAATGCCACTTTAGGCTCTACTGTAATCAATGCTAAAGATGTAGTCTTTAACAAGGACGCCGGTCTTGGTAAGCTAAATGATGATGTTGTATCCTCTATCGATGCTAAGAGTGTGACCTTTAAAGGCTCTGCAGTATTGAAAGAGGGATCAAAAGTTACTTCTCAAGGCGATGTATCCTTTGAGTATGGCTCCGCTAATGAAGTACAAATTACAAATGCCCAAATCACTTCAAAAAATGGCCAGATCGAACTTGCTAGCAAATCTGCATTGAATAATGCAACTCTTCAGGCAAAAGGGGATGTCTCAATCTCCAAGCTAAGTGATACCGCTTATAATTCTAAAATCTCATCAACCGCTGGTAAAGTTGCTATAACTGCTAATGACAATGGACTTATTAATTTCCAAGGTGATGGTTCAGAGCAATCTTTAGTGTCTGCGTTGATAGACATCGCTTTTAACTCTAAAGCAAAACTAAGCAATTACAAAGTTTTAACATCGAGTGGCGACGTCACATTTAAGGAGGCTAGCTTAAATGATACTGACGTCTTATCTGATAGTGGTAATGCTAAATTTAATGGATTTGCCAAGATATCTGATTCTTCAAATGTTGAAGCTCAGGCTATTACATTTAGTAGTGGTGCAGATATAAGTGATGCTGAAATTCGTGCCAAAGGAGGCGATGAAACTTCCGGTTCAATTACTTTTGCGGGTGCTGATAATACAGTAACTATTGATAATGCCAAACTAAAATCTGACGCAGGCAAGATCGATATTGCTACTAAATCCCAACTTAATAACTCTTTACTTGAAGCTCAAAACGATATCTCTATCTCCAAGCTATCGGGTACAAATAGTAACTTACAAATTACATCCGATAGTGGCGCGGTAATAATTAGCGCTAATGCAGGCGAACTAGATGTTTTGATAGAGAATTCATCCATAGTGGCTAGAACAGGTATCACATTTAATTCGCAAATTGATCTAGATGAAACAAGCATAGAAACTTCTGGAGATGTAGCCTTTAGTGATGACGCAGAGCTCGTAGATACTAAGATTTCGTCAGGTAAGGATGTGAGCTTTAGCAATGCTTTAAATGCATCCTCTAGCTCTGGCAACAAGACGATCTTTGCTACAAATAAGATAGAGGTTAATGGAGAAACAGCGCTTAGTCACTACGATCTTATTGGCTCTGAAATTGCTTTAAATGGCAGTATAGATGAGCTTACAAATTCTTCTTTAAAATCAAATGGCAAGATCACGCTTAAAAATGTAAATGCCGAAATCATTAATACGCAGATTAGTGCAAAGAGCGATATTACCTTAGATTCAAACGCAGGTACAGGCAAGATAGAGCTTACCAATAATGGCACTGATGTATCGGTTAAATCTGATAACGGCAATGTGATTTTTAATGCTGATGCCGAATTAAATGACATTAATGTCAGTGCCGGCAATTCAATTTCCTTTAAAGGACTCACCGCATCCATGGTGTATGGCCAAGGTGTAATTGAGGCTGCCAACAATATTAGTATTGATGGCACCACCGATCTTACAAACTACAAGCTACATACCATCAACCAAGGAACTGACATTGGAAATATTAGCTTAAGTGGCTCGTCTTTGAAGATGGAAAATAGTGAGCTTGGTGCTAGTGGTAATGCATCGTTTAGTGGAAATACAACTCTTTCCAATACAAAAGCTGTAGCAAATAAGGATGTTATCTTCAACGATGATACCTCCTTAGCAACCAGCGATATCACCTCCGGCAATGCTATTAGCTTTAAGAAAAAATTAAGCGCTCAGGGCAATAGCTTAGGTAGCAGTGAATTAATTGCCGATCAAATCTCCTTTGATGGCGAGGCTAATATTTCAAATTACTCTCTAATAGCAAATGCTGATAATGCTGCAATTAGCTTTAATTCATCTGCAAAGCTTCAAAACACTATGCTAGCTGCAACAGAGGGAAAGATCTTGCTAAATGGTGGTAATGCTGAGAATAAACTTACGACAGTGGCTCTATATGCCAAGGAGCTTGAATTTGGAGATGAAACATCATCGAGGCAAAGCTATATCACTTTAGCAGATAGCAATGCGGTGGCATCAGATATCAAGGTATCTTCTAATACTGCAGTGGCTCAAGGCTCAAAGTTAGTTGCAAGAGACTCTCTAAAATTCTCAGCAACAGGCAACAATGATGCCTTAATGATATTTAAGGATGGCAAGGTATTAGCAGGTAGTACTGTCGAACACGCAATTGAGGAAAATGCCGATGAGCTAGCTCTTGATCATAGCTCTATGGCCATGATGTTTTTAGATACTGTCTTGGACCTATCTAATCCTAACGCCAAATTGTATCTAAATGGCAATCTAGGCTCTTATAGTGAGTTACTAGCAGATAGCGTAGCCTCATCTGATCTTGCATCAAATCAACTATATGCAGGAGCCAGCTCACAGCTACTTATTGGGCAGCATGCTATTGATGATGGCAGTCTTGGTAATGCAATTATTAATTTGGCAGATAACACTAATGTTTATGTAAACGATGCTCAAAGCATGGAGTTTAAGTTTACTCACCTTAGCACTGATACTCACTTTAAGCTTTTTAATCGTGATATCGATGCGTTGTATAAGGATCGTATTACCGAAAGTAGCGTGGCTAGGATCTATGATTTAACCTATGAGGTGGCAGCGGATAATTCAGTGTGGATCAAGGTAGCCATTGATTATGATGCAGTATATCGCTTAGCATCAGGGATCTCTCCTGATACCAGCTCTTTGATCGTGTCATATGCTCAAAATGACGGCTTTAACATGCTGCCTCAAAATGGATATGGCTATATATCAGAGCTCTTGCTAGATGATGATCAATTCTCTGATGCCGATGTAACCTCTGGCATAAACTCATTTACTGGCTATTCCTTTGCATCCTACGCGCCACAAATTGCTATTGCTGCTGATGAAAGCCTCTATAACGCGGTAGCCGAGCGTGATGGCTTTAAGTCTCAGGCTAAAACATCTTTAGGAGTAGTTGAGGGGGATAATATCTCCTTATGGGCAACTCCTTTGTTTAAGCGCCAAAGCTCAGATAGCTTTAAGCTTGAAGGATCCGTATATGGTGCCAAGTTAAAGCTCTATGGTCTTGCAGTAGGCGCTGATTTCGCGCTTAATGAGCATAACCGTCTGGGTATGGCTTTCTCTGTTGGTAAGGGCAACGCCAAATCACAAGGTGAAGTCTTTAAGACCGTTAATGACTACTCTTTCTATGGTTTAGATGGCTATGGCATTTATAAGGATGGAGATTTCTCCATGCTTTATGATCTAAGCTTTGCGCATATTTCAAATGATGTCTCTCAGGATACATGCCGTGGAAGCTTAGATGCTGATTTTGATGCTAAGGTTATCTCTGCAGGTGTTGATCTCAAGTATTTAAAATCCTTTGATTATCTAGATCTTGAGCCTCATGTAGGACTGCGTGCCTCTCATGTAGATATTAATGGCTTTAATGCCAAGATAAACAGTGTGGATTATCTTAAGGCAAATAGAAGCTCAGGTAGCTTTATAAAGATGCCTCTTGGTGTTGCCATGAGTAAGACTATAGAGCTTGATAGCTGGCAAATTAAGCCTGTATTTGATGCCTCCGTGGTATTTACTGCAGGTGAGAAGATCTGGAATTTACGCTCTGAGATCACGGGCATGGGACGCGAGTCTACCTCTGCTGATGTCTTAGATACCATTAGCGTCCAGGGAACTTTGGGAGTTGATGCTAAATATAGCGATGCCTTAAGCATTGAGTGTACCTAATTTTTGCATGTTCTCAAAAAAAATTATTGCAAGTTAGGCATACTATAAGCCTTATAAATCAGGGGGACAACTAGGCTATCCCACAAACCGCTATCGTATTTGCATTTTAGTGCCAAAACACGCTGAGCTGCGTCAACATCCCAACGCATTCCAGGAAGCTTCAAACGCTCCTGCATGACTGACTTGTTGGCGCTTTCAATAAGACCACTGCCAATAAAGTATCCTGCTTCCACATAGCTTGGATAATTCATGCAATCACGGTTATGCTCTAGGTAGGTATAGATGTTAGGGATCCCTGGTTTGCGACAATCCTTATAAGGCTCAGCCATCTTGAGGGCTTCATCAATCTTGCCTGCTTTTACTAGATCCTTAAGCTTTTCTGCCCATACGTGCTTTTGATTCTTACCTCTGATGAATACGTTAGCGAACTTAAAGATGTTCTCCTTAACGTGGGTGTAATCCAAAATGTGGACGACATTTAAATCAGAGCAATAGGTTTCACGGAATCCCTTGATCCACTTAGCTCCGTCGCTAATGATCACCACGGTATTGGCTGCTTTAAGACCACGACGCATGGCAACTGCATAGAGGTGTGCTTTGAATGTATCGGCATCACCAACATAGCTGATAAACTCTCTACTTAAGATCTTATGAGTCCCTTTTCCCGAAGCAGTCTTATGGGAGACAATATCAAAATACAGCACCAAGCTTATTCTCGCGCCAAGTAGAGCCATCCTTCTGCTTACGAGTATTAAACATGGCACCATCCATTTCTATATAGAGTACGCCTCCATGACGACGGTTACTTCCTTCTTCTTGAGTTACAGTATTGCCTGCTTTATGTAATTGCTCTGCTTTTTGGCATTCTTCCTTGTCATACTCGTAGACAATACTGCCAAGCTCATTGACGACCATGCGGATTAAATCGTCACTGATCTTAATGCAGCGATCATGTTCATATGCCCTCTGTAATTCCTCGTAGGAGTGCGAATTAATCGCCCTGCGAGCAATATCAAGCATCATTTGGATGGAGATTTTAAAAGGCAGTTTAGCAATACCCAAAGCAAGATCTAAAGGCACAACTTGCTTGAGCTGATACTTATCCCACAGCTTTTGTTTGCTCTCTGGATCTTTGGGTAAGAATATGGTGCGTTTAAAAGTAACAGGCCCCTCAAGGGTAAGGATCGTCTTAGGACTTTTGTTGATGTTCTTTAGTCGGATCCCTTCCTTGAGGAATTGGCTTTTTTTGAGGAGTTAAGCTCCTTATTGTCAAAACTAGAAAGTGCTTTTGATACTAGATCTGAATAGGTCTTACTGGTAGACAAGCGGAGTTGTTGCCACTCACGCTCAAGCTCGGTCATAGAGATAAAATTCTCAGGATCATC
>CAVHVI010000099.1:0-8518 GCA_963639245.1 Bacteroidaceae bacterium | reverse complement strand
GCTTTAGGAGTGTTCATGCTTTACTTCACATCAGATCTGCATTTCAGTCACGCAAAATGTATCAAAGACTGCAAGCGCCCGTTTGGATCGGTTGAAGAAATGAATGAAATGCTCATTCAGTATTGGAATGATACTGTTAAGCCCCAAGACGATATCTATATTCTTGGCGACTTTTCCTTGCACTTACCTATTGATACTATCCATGCTCTTTTTGAAAGATTATGTGGGCACATCCATTTAATTTTTGGTAATCACGATCACGAGATCACTCGTCATCGTTACTATTTCAGAGATGTATTAGATTCAATGCACGCCCTGTCGACTTTGCGTATTGCAGGTGATAAGAGACTGATCTTATGTCACTATCCTCTTTTATACTGGTGCGGTGACTATGAGGATCGCTTTATTCATCTGTATGGTCATTTGCATAATAATGCTCACGATAACTTTATTGCCTCGCATTTACGCAATGCCTATAACGTGGGCGTAGATATGAATAACTACCACCCAGTTTCAATAGATGAGATTTTGGAGAAGGTAAAAAAGCATAATGAGGAGCTTCCATTATCTCAATGCTTTAACCCCCCACTCTCCATGCGTAATGGCAGTATTGATCTGCAGATTATGCGTGACTTTGAAAAAGCATTCGAGCAATTGCATCCCTCTGATGACAAAGATTAATAAAGCAGATCGGAGAGAGAAAAAATAAGTCCAAAGAAAAAAATGCTTTCTAAGACCTTGATGCTAAATTAAGTTGTGCCATTCTCCATCTATTTGCAAGATGGCATGGAATTAACAGATTTTTCTAACATACAACTATAAGTATCTTCCAGAAAATATTTTCCCCAATCACTACCTAAGGCATTTAGGATCTGTTCAAGCTCTGGCGTAATGTTAGTTATTGAAATCAAATCTTGCTTTCGGACCAATACCACAGAGCAATGGCAGTAAGCCATATACCGCAAAAGTCGCATGAGAGTTGGTTGGTCTTCTCCTTGATTTTTATCAACACTGGGAATGGTAAGCAGATTTTGGTCCATTACTCGGCGTACTTCATATTCTGTAGCTGCATATAAAAGTTGCGCCAAGGACATCAACCACATAAAGGACTGAATACGTGAAGGCTGCTCTAAATATAAGGTATCCACTATGAATTTTTTGGTTTGGATCATTTTCCAGCCAGAGCCAATAAAGTTCTGCTCACGATAGATACCTAGCAATTGAGCCATGCTCCAATCTCTTTGTAGATCTGTAGTCGCGATGACAAAGCTTACTGCTTTTAGGAGTGCTTTTTCTACAAGATCGCAAGCTATGCTTACGTTAGCTGTGACCTTATACCCCTCTAATCTCTTGTTACCACCTTCCTTCAATCCCGCACAGGAAGGATCCTTTTCAACTTTAGTATAAGTGATCTCTGATAGGCGACAATACTTAAGTTTCTTTTCAAGAGGAGCAAGGGCTTTATTTGCTTCAGTCTTACTACTATATGTATGCTCCGACATTTCCTTGAGAGAGGATATAGCGGTATTTAGCTCCTTTTCAGCTTGCTTTTGTACGGTCGCTAATTTCTTTGAGCGCGAAGCTTGATTGCTTACGAGGAGAAGCTTAACTTTATATCCGTCAATTTCTTGTGTTCCACACCACTTACCTAAGATAAGAGCCTTAGGATCATCACAATTGATACATTCCATCTCAGAGAGCTTCACGCTCTCATAAAGATCCTTTATAAAGGCTAGTTTTTCACTAACACGGGTAACGATGTCGAAATTATGCATTCTTGCTGCAGCTATGATCTTGCCACTACATAGAGCACCATCGCCACTAAAATAACGTAAATCCTTAAATTGTTGACGTAATAAAGGCAGTTGCTCGCATATAAGCTCATAGCATTCCTTGTGTCCTTTGACATTTTCGCTAACTGCCTTTTGTATCAAAGGGATCTTGGTTACTCCATCACAGAGCATGACGGTATATATTTGCTTAAGATCTAGATTTTGGCATTTGTTACTTCCAAGCAAAGCGCAAACTGCAGAACCGTCGTCTTCACTCTTATCTTCATCTTGCAACTCCTCATAGAGTAAGCTTGCGCTGTCGATATGTGCAGAGCTTAATTTGACATTAAGCTTTAATGCAACCATCGTCGAGCACTGTTGAAATAAGCGTTCACAACCATAGTTATGGATAGCATCTAAGGCTTTAATAATGTTTGCGTTACTTAATGCTTCACAGGTGATCCCTTTATTCCCCAAAAGAATGTCAATTGGAGTGTTCCTAAAATATTGAGAGGTAGTGGTGATCGACTGATGTGGCACATTTAAGATCTGACACACCAAAGCCTTAACAATAGCCCCAGCTCCTATATTGGAATCAGCATCAAGCTTACCAAGCTTGTGATCTATCAATTGTTCAAGCTCAAAATGATCAAATGCCCCAGCTATAAAAGCAAGATCATCAAGTCCCTTGACCTCAATATCAAGAGCATTATGCTTTCTTGCAAAGAGACTATCCTTATTCATTTAGCGCTCACCTATCCCACTCAGATCATATCTAATAAGCTAGATACAATCTTGAAAAATTGATTTCTTTAGATCATGTTTTTTATCTAATGAAACCAACACAGCTCATCTTTTTTTATAAAATCAGCTATAACTACTTGTTATACAGTCAAATTCTAATAGCCATCTTTGCGTTCATGCTTTTTCTTTTGCCAAGGCATGCAAAAAGCTAAACTACCATTTTCATCAAAGTAGCTAAAAAAAGCTATTAAGTGACGAGCGATGATACCTGTGAGTAATGCTACGGCTAAGGTTCCTTCGCGCACACCTGCTAAGCGGTGTAAAAATATGAAGGATAAAATCACTGCAGTTGCAACAATTGAGCAGTCAAAGCAGGTTTTAACCCTACCAAACTCAATTTTGAACACACTACTGATTGCATAAACAATACCCTCACCAGGAAGCATCAATACATTGGCGATCACCTGCATGGCAACGCCCATAGCCAGCATGACCTCACCTGAGAGCAGCACTATTACGTTGATAAGATAAAAATCAGATTGCGTCCATGCAAAAAGCTGCATAAAGACATCTAGACCTGCAGCAAATACGAAGGTAACAGGAAGTTGCAAGAGCTGAATATGTCGAAAACGCCGACGAAGCAAAGCCGCCTGTCCGATGATAATTAAAACATTAAATACAAAGGTTAATTCACCTAGAGAAAAGCTTGTGATCAGAGTACCCACATATGGAGCGGAGGATATGGGAGGACTACCTAAGGTAGAGTGAGTGATAAGCGCAATACCGCAAGATTGAATAATTACACCGACAATAAAAATAAAATAACGAAATTTAAGTGACATAAACCTTGTCTCTCCTAAGACAAGGCGCATTTTATCAGATCATCAATGAGAGATCAGACATTTAATGAGCTATGGATGGTCTTGACAAGCTCATCGTAGACCTCAATAAATGAGGCGTGACGTTCAGAAATAAAGTTCATTCCCTGAGGCTTGATATTTTGATAATCAGAACGACTCGATCCCACGATCCTCGCTGCCGACTCTAGTTGTGATGCTAAATAATATAGTTTTTCACCGCCAAGTTGCCTTGAAGAATTCTTAAGCGAACACATGAGCATGGCATAATATTTCCAATTAGCAGCCGCAAAGGCCTCATTAAGCTTATAGCGTCTATCACCTGAGATATGACAAAAGAGATCACAGGCCTGCAGATAACGTTGAAGATCATTATCATAATTATCAATGCCCTGATCAGCATCCAAAACCTGCAAGGGCTTCTCCTCAGACACTTGCGAGGATAGCCTTTGCACCTGCGCTTTAACCTGAGTATTCTCGTTTGCTATCTGCTCTTGAGTCTTTGAAGCAGTAGTCAAAGCTTCATCTGTGGCTTGAGATGAAGAAAGTTTAGAGGTTTTCTGCGCAGTATTTTCAGAGCTTACCTTAGCAGTCTCTGCTACAGCATTTGCTGGAGCTATTTTTTTAGCAACTGCTACTACATTATCCTTATTTGTAGCCTGAGCATTAGGATCAAGCTTTTTCTTACGAACGAGCGCTATTTTTCCAATCTTATCATTGGAAATAATACGTTGCGGAACACAAACGGTAATAGTTGAGCCCTTATTTAGCACGGTTTGAACATCAATATAACCGCCCATGATCTTTAAAAGGTTATAGCAAATCGAAAGACCAAAGCCTCTTACACTACGATTACTATTTAGTAGATCTCTTGCAGGCACCTCATGGAACACTCCAAGTCTTACCGCATCTTCCATGCCGCGGCCGGTATCAATCACGATCACCCGCAACTTGATGATATCGTCTTTAATATCGCCACCTACCTTTAAGGTAATTGATCCGTCTTTGGTGAATTTAACGGCATTATCTAAAACATGGGTAATTACCTCAGAGACTCTAGTCTCATCACCAAAGAGCTTGCGGGGCAAATTTGGATTTATGCTCAAATCCAAATGAAGACCTGCGATCCTACACCTGCGATTAACAAACTTAATACGGGAGATTAGCAACTGTCGTAGATCGTATTCCTTTTCATCTAATACAAAATTATCCTGTCTCCCATTTAATTGCATTATGGAATGTAGGGTGCTCTGCAAGCTATTGGCAGTCTCCTCTACACTTTGTCTTGCGTTTTCTATAGATTGAGGATCATGGTGCTCAACCAAAGAATGCGCCGCCTGTAAGATCTCCTGTACCTTAGGATCGGCGCCTCTAACGACAGACTCCAAGGTCTCAGTTCTAATCTCTGAGGCTAACATTTTTACCTTTTCAACAGCTAAGGCATTATCCTTACGCCTATAGGCAATTCCACAAAGTTGCATGAGATAAAGAGTAGTTAGGACTATCAGCAATATCAAGGCAAATATGTACCAACGTATGCTAAGAAAAGATGGAATTAACTCCTTTTGCGGAATTAGTCCTGTCAGATACAAATTAGTCCCAGGAATTTGAGATGAAAACAAAATGCCATCCTTGTTCATCTCATCCTTAACCGTTATTGACGCGGCGGCATGCTTTTTAAGTCTTTGCTTTAAAAGTTCAAAATGCTGCAGAAAATCAGTAGATTTGAAAAGTTGCTCTTTATCTGCAGTGAGATTTACGGAATTTACTATTAGTCCCTGATCATTGGCAATAAAAACAGTTCCACTTCCTTGATACAAAATAGGTAGTAACTGTGGCAGGATGTTTTTATTGATAAAGCGGTAGAGCACATACCTTACGTTACCCTTAATAATAATAGGTGCTGTAAAAAGTAAGCCAAAGTCATTGTAATAGCCAACATTGGTGGAGCCGGCCATTGATAAGCTTAACTCTCGGTATTTATAAGGCTCAATATACTTTCCTGCTATCTGTAATCCTGTGACAGATATTAACCCGGCATTGGCTCCATACATGCTACCTGCAGTTTTAACGGCATACTGCAGATCCTCCTTAGTGTCAGATTGAACCGATAAAGCAATACTTTGCAAGGTTGAACGCTCTCTTTCAAAGAGATCAGACTCGGCCTGAGTAAGCTGCATTGCAACCGTCTGCATTTGTCCTAATAAGGAACGTTGAACGATATTATTTTCAAGATGTAGATCTAACCACAGCACCATCAAGGTTATGCAAAAGCACAGAGAAACTACGAGCAACACATGCTTAGAAAAGGTATGTAAATTCTCCTTGCGAGCTTTTTTATAGGTCTCGATAAAGAGCTCATAAGGACTTTTCGGCTCTGCAGGCGCTACTGGTCGCTGTCCGTCATTTAATAACGGTTCCATCTCTTGATTGGAGGGTGACATATTATTATTTTCTGCCATGAATAGTCTCCACTCCTGCAACTAAATAATTCATATTTAGTAGCTCATGAGAATCCTCGTTGCTTCCCTCGTGACCATGCATAATTCCCTGATTGTCAACGATCACCCCTGAAAATACTGCCAAAGAGCCATTTTCAAGCTCAGCCTTCACATCATCAACTCTTTTGCGCACCGCCTTTGGAACTCTTGCTGAATAGCTAGCAAGCCCTACTGCTCCGCTATCAATTCCGGCCCATAGCGGAGGCACATAATTTTGATCACGCTGTGAGCGCAGTAGTAGACGATAATAGGTCTCCCAATCACAAAGTACAGAGGTCAAAGCGCGTGAGGAGTAACCTGCAAGCGGCATACTCATACCGATGAAGTTAACCTTATGCCTTTCAGCAGCTCTTGGAACATATTCCTCATGCTGATGATAGGTAAGAACATCGGCCCCAGCTTTTTTAAGCTCTAAGACGGCGTTATCTTCTTCCTTCTCTGATGACCAATCGCCAGTCCAGCGTAATAAAACCTTTATATCCTTACGCACACTTTGGGCACCTAACGCAAAGGCATTGATCCCTCGTACCACCTCTGGCTCAGGACGCGCAGCAACATAGCCTAAGACATGAGTACGCGATACCAAGGCTGCCAAAACTCCTGATAGATATCTGGCCTGATAAATACGGAAGAATACCGGATGATAGTTTGGAGCCTCAACGCTTAAATCAAAGCCTGAAAATTGTACATAAGGATGACTTTGCATATAGCTTGAAAATTTTTTGGGATCATCAGGCCCTGTTAGCACAATAAGTTGAGCCCCCATACGCAATAAATTGTCACAGGCTGCAAAAAGATCTTCATCCTTATCCCCGACGTCATCGGCAGTTCTAAGTTCAACTCCCATGGATACGCATGCACGGGTGGCCGCATCAAAATTAGCCCCGTACCAACCATCAGCATAACGCTCGCCAGGAATGATGATCCCTGCAATTAAAGGAGCTTGACCTTCGCTTCGCCACAGTGTTGCACTTGATACTAATAATACGAGCAAAATAATACAGCGTAATGCGCATGGCATACGTCGCACTATTCCCCGCAATTTTAATATTAGCTTGTTAAAACGTTCCTTCATCAAGGCACCACATAAGTCCCATCAACATACCAAGTCTGACCATCAAAGACTTCATTTAATAAGACTTCATTAAAATTGGCTCTTATTGTTCCCTCTGTATCCTTGATTGGTCCCTTAAATACCACAGCCCCGCTACGTAAATTTTGCTCAAGTTTTTTTAAAACCTGTATTAGACCTGCTCCCATATGGCTAGAATAATTCTCAAGTCCAATGGTACCTGAGGCTATATCGTATATTTTGGTACCGTTAGATAACAAACGACCACGTTCTAGATCTTTGGCAATATCATCAAATATTTGATCGGTTGAGACCTTTACCTGAGCAATCATCAAATTGGGGTCAATGGTGCGCGGATCCTCCATGAAACCAACATATGGTAGTCCACGCTCCACTGCTCTGAAGGATACTCCTGAATTCATTAAGAAAGAGGCTACCGAATCAACCTGCCAAATATCAATAAGTCTATCGGTAGCAGCTTGAGCTAGAGCCTCTCTATCAGAGGATCCTGAACGCGTTATATAAACCATGATCCCCGGCATTGCCTCCTTTGCTCCTAAAACAAAGGCATTCACGATAGCATTACAAAGAGGCATATCATGGGAGACTACTAAGCCAATACGAGCTCTTTTAGAAATTGCTGCGGCAGCATAGCCTGCAAGATAAGCGCCCTGCGTAAATTTTGGAATGAATGCAGAAAAATTTGCATAGCGTTTTATGGTATTAAAAAGGCCAATAAATTTTAGTTCTTGATTAGCCTTCACCATTTCATCTAGCTTGCCAGAGCTTCTTGGAAAGGCAAGAATAGCAGTGCTTATACCACGACGACGAATACTTTCTATCGCCTTGTTTAAATTGCTATCGTCTACATTTTGTATGGTATAAATCTTGGCAATTTGAGCATCATCAATTGATGCCTTAATGTCTGAAAAGACAATACGATTCCACCCAGGATCATTTACATTTCCTGGTAAAAACAAAGCAATTTCATCAACTGTTTTCTGCACCAAAGGTTGTTTACTTTGAGAAAACATGAGATATACCAATACACAAAAAATGATCGGTATTACTATGATTAACAATAAAAAATGCAGTTTACGGATCATCTTTATCCTAAAACTTCATCCATAAAACTAAGGCTCTTGTTCTTATGACGGGAAAATAGCTATTTCCGCAAAGGGATCCTGAGCCAGGATCTCATACTTTAGGATCGTGCCACGACCTATAAACTTTTTCTAGTGTATTTGATCACGAAAGCTTGTTCATTTACCTATATTTTACGGCACAATCGTTAAAAGCTGTATCAAAAATCTGCCAAAGCTTTGCGCAAAGATGGCAAAGACTATTTTTACAGATGTCCTAGCATTTCAATACTGGTGATCATTTTTTAGGATAAATGCATCAAAGGCAACTATTTTATAAATTTTGTGATCATATTCCTTGCATTTATTTAAAAAAAAGCTCATAAAATTAGGAGGTTAGGAGATTTACAGTCATGGCTTTTGTTAAAGACGCCAATTACTATTTAAAAAGACTTGCTGATTTGCCTTATGACTTTGCAAGATCCATAAA
>CAVHVI010000098.1:0-8544 GCA_963639245.1 Bacteroidaceae bacterium | reverse complement strand
GACGGTAAAGGCTCAAGCCAAACAGAAAATATCTATTTGTTATTTAAGTATTTTAATAGGATCCAGTATGTGAGACAACATCTACAAAAGATCCTAAATAAAGAATACTCTTGCCTTGATGATAGGTTATGTGGCGAGGTTTTACAAACTTTTGCGCTGTAAAGGTGAGCAATTTTGCCAAGTAGATCCCATTTTGTGATGAATTAGTGCAAAAATTTAAATATGCCTTTTAAAGGTAAGTGGTTGAATAGTGGGGAAGCCGAACTTAACCTACGGTAAAGCTTAAATTTTTTTGTTAGCATAAGACAACAAAAAAAAGATCCTCGCGGATCTTTTTTAAGAGGTATTTTGGCTAATTTTGCCCTAAAATTCACCTACACCCTTCTTAAATGTATTGTAGGTAGTTGGGCATGCTGAGGAGCTTTGAGCAGTGGCAGTGTGATAGGCGCCGTTTGAGTAGAATTGTACCTGTGCTCCTTTAGATCCACTATTTATAATACGTACCTTCTGTCCAAGTTTATAGCCACAATTAAAGGGTACATCGATAACTATATCGCCGTTTTCTGAGTCAAGAGACAATCTTAGACCATCAGTGCGATTGGCAGCCTGTGAGCCTAATCCACCAACTGCAGCACCTACGCCACCTCCAACTAAAGCACCAGCGGTTCTGTCGGCAACTAGACCACCAACAATGGCGCCAGCGATGCCTCCTATGAGGGTATTGGTGCTAGTGTCGTAATTATTACTGTCAAGGGAGATAACCTCAATACCCTGAATTTTTCCCTTATACGTAGAGCTCATGGTGCCTGCAGTGCTTGTTGGGTTGGTGCAGGCCGTTAAAGCTATGGAGGATGCAACTGCTGTTGCTATTACCAGTGCTGAATATTTCATATAGATCTCCATGTGCAGACTTAAGTCAATGAGCCAAATGTGCTAAATATACATAGTCTGAATAGTCACACTATGGCGTATGCGATAATGTTATAGCAAACTAATTAGATAAAATGTAGCAGATCTCACGTATGAACTCCAAAGAAAATTTAGCAAACTCAACTCTTTCTCAATTAGCTCCGCAAGATATACGCGTGATTGTAGATACCTTGTCAGATAAGGGCGAGGGTATTGTTTTTAAAAATGATCTTGAGATTTATATAAAAGGAGTAGTGCCAGGAGATGAACTTTTAATTCGCTGTGGTGAGCCCTTTGTCGCAGGTTCTAAGCGTTGTCCTGGAGAAGTTTTGGAGTTAATTAAGCCCTCCGCTGATCGCCAAGATGCTACTCTTCTTTGCAAGCATATTGATTCCTGTGGTGGCTGTCCGCTTGGGCGTCTTAATCTAGCTACCCAGCATCGCTACAAGATGAAGCTTATTGATGAGGCTTTGAAAAAAGCAGGAGTGGGGAATTTTATCCAACAGAGCTTTGTGGGAACTGAGGCTGAGGTTTATCGGCATAAGAGCATAAGATTTTTTGCCAATGATAAGGGCGGTGTTATTCAAGGCTTTTACCAAAATCGCAGCCACGAGCTATGTGAGATTGATTGCTGTATAGGTGAGTGTGCTTGGTTTACAAGTCTTGCTAAGGGTATATGCGCTCTTGCAAATAAGCATGGGATCAAGGCCTATGATGAGCTTAGCGCTCAAGGTCAGCTAAGAGCCTTGATGATGCGTGATTGTGGTGAGAATGAGCGTTTGGCAGTTTTAACCTCCATCTGCGCTTTATCTAGCAATTTTCAGGATGATTTAAGCGAGCTTTTTAAAAAGCATCATATTAAGGCAGGCTTTATTCAATTAAATGAAAGCGTAGGCAATAAGATAATAGCAGGTAAGCTTAAAGCTTTAACTCCAACGCATAGCGTTACTGCAGAGATCGGTGGTTTTTGCTTTGATGTAGGTCCGCAGACCTTTTTGCAGGTAAATTATGATATTGCCCAAAAATTATATGAAGCGGCGGTTAAATGGTGTGGCGATGACATGGATGCTGAGGCCTTAGATCTATGCTGTGGCTGTGGCACCATGACCTTGCCTCTTGCAAAACATTTTTTGAAGGCTACCGGCGTTGAAATTGTGCAGGAGGCTACCAATGCCGCCGCCCTTAATGCTAAAAGAGCTGGGGTAAAAAATGTTGAATTTATCGCTTCTGATCTCAAGGCGGTTTTGCCAAAGCTTTCACAGCGTAATATTAAGGCCGTGATCGCCGATCCTCCTCGAGTAGGGCTAGGGGATGCTAATTGCAAGGCATTAAGAGTATTGCCTGATGGTACTCATCTTGCGGTGATCTTCTGTGGCCTTAAGGCTTTGTCGCGTGATGTTGCGGCTTTAATTAAGGCAGGCTTTAAATTACAAGCAGTGCAAGGCTTTGATATGTTCCCCAATGCCCATGGCTGTGAGACCTTATGCTTGTTTGAAAAGGGCTGATTAGAGCTACCGGCCTCATTAAAGCAGACTTCAAAGAATAAGGCACAAAGATTGCCCCTCGTGCCTTATCAAATTTAAAGCCTGCTTTTATTTGGCTTTAACCTCATTTACAAGCTCGCGGCCTTCAAAGAAAGCCTTGCAGTTTTCAAGGGTAGTGGTAGCAATGTTGGACATAGCCTCATGGGTAAAGAAAGCCTGATGAGAGGTTACCATTACATTTGAGTAGCTAAGCAGTCTTGCTAAATTGTCATCAGTGATGACGCTTGATGATTTGTCTTGGTAAAAATAGTCGCGCTCTTCTTCGTATACATCGAGTCCGGCATAGCCTACTTGACCTGATCTTAATCCTTCAATGAGATCTTCGGTTGAGATCAAGGGACCACGACCGGTATTGATGATCATCACGCCGCGCTTCATTTTAGAAATTGAGTCGCGATTGATGAGATGGCGGTTTTGTGGGGTAAGCGGGCAGTTTAGCGAAATGATGTCGGATTCTGAGAATAATTCCTCCAGATCCACATAGCGTATACCTGTCTTTTTTGCATACTCCTCATCAGGATAGATATCGTAGGCGAGGATATTCATGCCAAAGCCCTTGAGTATATCGATGAGGCATCTGGCAATACGTCCAGTTCCCACAATGCCTACGGTTTTACCGAACATATCAAAGCCCATAAGTCCATTTAAGGAGAAGTTGCCATCACGGGTACGGACATAGGCACGATTGGTACGGCGGTTGAGAGTCATGATGAGCGCTACTACATGCTCGGCAATGGCATGAGGAGAGTATGCCGGAACGCGGACAACCTTGATCCCATGATCGCGTGCGGCTACTAAATCGACATTGTTAAAGCCGGCACAGCGCAGAGCAATGAGCTTTACTCCCTGCTTGGCTAGGATTTCGATGACCTTTCTGTCGGCAATATCGTTTACAAAGATGCAAACTGCCTTAGCTCCCATCACCATTGCGGCGTTGGCGGTGGTTAGAAAGGAGCGGTGGTTGACGAGCTCAAATCCAAAGTTCTTGTTGATGTCGGCAAAGGTGTGACGATCATATGAGTGGGTGCCAAAGAAGGTGATCTTTTCCATAGCTATCTCCTAAAATGTTTATTGAAAATTTTTAACATAGTTTTGTTAAAAATGCTTAAGTCCTGAAAATCATTATCTAGTTTGAGTAGCTGAAAGTTCAAAGGCTAAGCGCTCCTCACCATTTTCAATATGGATGATGCCGCAGTATTCAAAGCCATGCTTCTTTAAAAGATGCTGCATGATGGTATTGTCTCTATGAGTGTCAATCCTAATGTGCCTATTGATCTTCATGCAGTAAGCGATTATGGCCTTGAAGATCCCGCGAAATTTTGGATTGGAGGTGACTCTATGAATGACAATATAGGGACTGTTATCCTGCCAATGTCCGTCAGTGATCTCTTGATAGCTAGGATCGGGTCCTACTTTTACTACAAAAGAGCCAGCGGCGGTATCTTGGTATTTGATGAGTTTGCAGTCACCTTGTGCCAGGTCTGCTACGATCATCTCCTTACTTGGGTAGCCTTGAGGCCATTGATGGGGATTGCCATTAGCGATCATGAGCTTGCGCGAATGCTCAATTAACACCATGATCTCATTGAGATCACTAATACCTGCGGTGACGATACTAAGATCCTTATTTAATTCCTGTCTTATTTTGTTTTTATCGCGTATAGGCGTCATTTGATTAGGGCTTGGCATTTGACGATAGTGGTCATTTTTAAAGGCATAGAGTAGCGAGCGATTTTTGCTCTGGCATAGAAGGTGATAGTGGACGGTGGCCTCCTTAGAGCTAATAGGGATGTTTTTTCTGCCTCCTAATTCAGGAGTAAGGCTGAGGGTTAAATCAGAATAAAACCTGAGCAAGTTCGATGAATGCACTAGCTCATCAAAGCTGAAGGGATCGTTTTGTACTAAGAAACGTGATGCCGGCATGAGTCTGCGTACAAGGCTCATCCAAAATCCTATGTTGTCGCGTAGGAGACAATTAAAGCCATTGAGATCCTCAAAGCTAACTGTAGCTCTGTTATAAAGAGGATGCTCCTTAGGCACTAACACTGATAGTGATTCTGTGCCATAGGGGATGCAGATTAAATTATCTTCATTACAAGCGCCAGCGATGATCCCTAGATCGCATTTGCCGCTTTGAATAGCCTCTATTACCGCCTCGTTTGAGGAGGTAAGCTCTGAGGTGATGTTTTTATCGGGGACGGCGTTGTTTAGCGTTGGGATCACCATCCAAAGAGGTGCGGGGGCGCAGGAGATAAGACTAATGCTATGCAGGCGACGATGTAGGGCCTTGATATCGCGGATGGCACTTTCGGTTTGCGAAATGATCCTATTGGCATGCTCGGCTGCCAATACTCCTACCTCATTTAGCTCTATTTTGTTTTTACCGCGGGTAAATAGGGGTACTCCCAAGTTTTGCTCAAGATTTTGCATAGCGCGAGAGAGGGCACTTTGTGAAGTATGTAATTTATCTGCAGCTTCAGTGAGGCTCTTACACTCTGCAAAAACTGCTAATTTTCTCAAATCCTTAAGATCTGGTAGCCCCATGAGTCCTACTCCTTAGAAAATTGCTATGCATTTTCTGCATAGCGTCATGCTTTTTTTCTATTGTACATTTTAAGCAAGGCTTACTAAGCTTAATTTCACGAATAGGCCTTTTTTTTGGAGCTTATAAGAGGAAATTATCATGGAATATGTAACCTTAAATAATGGCGTGAGGATGCCAATTTTAGGCTTGGGGGTATATCAAACTCCTATTGATATCACTGCCAAGTGCTGTCTTAAGGCCATTGAAGTTGGCTATCGTCTTATCGACACTGCGCAGGCTTATGGCAATGAGTCAGGTGTGGGTGAGGCTATTAAGAGCTGTGGCTTAGCGCGCGAGGAGCTTTTTATCACCTCTAAGATCTGGATCTCTAATGCAGGCTTTGATAAGGCGAAGCGCTCAATTGATGAGTCCTTGAAAAAATTACACAGTGACTACATCGATCTTATGCTCATTCATCAGCCCTTTAATGATTATTATGGTAGCTATCGCGCCTTAGAGGAGGCTTTAAAGGAAGGCAAGGTTCGCGCCATCGGTGTTTCAAACTTTTACGCCGATCGCTATGTGGATCTCAAGCATTTTGCAAATGTAGTGCCTGCAGTAAATCAAATGGAGACTCATGTCTTTAATCAGCAAAAGGATCTTACTCGTTATCTTGAGGATGGTGGGACTAAGCTTATGTCCTGGGGACCATTTGCTGAGGGCAGAAATGATTTCTTTAAAAATGAGCTCTTGCTTGAAATAGGCAAGGCTCACGGAAAAACTTTAGCGCAGGTTGCCTTACGTTTTCTTATTCAAAAGGGCGTGATCGTGATCCCAAAGTCTGTACATGAGGAGCGCATTAAGGAGAATTTCGAGGTTTTTGATTTTGCGCTAACTGATGCGGAAATGAAGAGTATTGAGGGCTTGGATACTGCCAAGTCTGCCTTCTTTAGCCATCAGGATCCAAAGTTTGTTGATTGGCTTTTGAATGTCTACAGATAGAGCCAA
Organism: Bacteroidaceae bacterium; assembly: GCA_963639245.1. Classification (GTDB taxonomy): domain Bacteria; phylum Pseudomonadota; class Gammaproteobacteria; order Enterobacterales; family Succinivibrionaceae; genus Succinivibrio. The sequence goes on along the minus strand of CAVHVI010000098.1, from coordinate 2,559 downwards.
AATTGCTTGAGTTTTGGATAATACCGTCAGGGCTTTAGCATGCTTGTCTCTAGTAGCGCGTCTTGTTGATGGTGGCAGGCTTTGATTTTAGCTGGCGGTTATAAGGAGAAATCTAGAGGATGTTCTCCGTCTCTTCCCTTGCTGTGAGCGCGTGGTGCTAGATATTGGATCCCGTATTTGGCAACGATTTGCTGTGTTATTCCCTCTCTAGTCATCTGATTAAGTGTTTGAGATAGGGCGTTGGCTATTAAAGGGGTAGCGTCTTTATGGAAGGCTATGCCTAGGGATACGGCCTCTAGATACTCATCTAAGATTTTGCTTTTGTGATCATTTTTGCCAAGAGTTGCTAACACCGCTTCATGACCTGCAACGGCATGACAGGCTTTTTGCTTGAAGGCGGTGTATGCCTCCTCGATAGTGTTAAAGACTAGCTGTGCCGATTCTACAGGGAATTTTTTTAGATCGGGGCTGAAGTGATACTTAAAAAGCTCATCTGGTTTAGAGGTATTTTGAATACATACCTTGCGTCCATTCAAATCATACAGGCTATTAATATTGTCAGCTATATGGACCATTAAGCTCTGCTTGCTAGCTAAATAGGGCCCTGCCCACGTATACTGATGCTCACGTCCTTCCATGGTAAAGCAGCTGATGATCGCATCAATCTCTGCTCTGTCTAGGAGCTCATTTTTCTTTGACCAATCTATGATGCGAAACTCCGGGGTATAGCCTAAGCGCTTACAGGCCTCGATCATAAGATCATGATCAATGCCATTGAATTTGCCATCATCATCTAAATAGAAGTAAGGGGCATAGATATCAGCCCCAAAGATTAATGTTTGCTGAGTGGATATGGTGTGGGACTTATTGCCAGTAGTGGCGTTAACATCTTTGCTGCAGGCGTTTAGGCAAAAGATGGAGAGTATGCTTATAAGGCAGAGCAGGATGATGGATCCTATTGAGCTTTTATTTGTTGATTTTAAAGACTTCAATCTTTTTGCGAGCATACTTATTCTAAGCCGTAAGCTATGCTTAAGCAGGTAAAAAAGCTATTTTGCTATATTTATATCCTGCCTACGACGTTATAGCTGATAAATCACCGAGCAGATTGTGATTTGACATGCATATTAGCATTGATTGAACATTTAGTTTAATTTGAACAGTGCTTTTTAGCTGTATATGATGGTTGTATCTTGCATAAAGGACGCTGGTTACATAAAAAAGGAGTGAATATGGCAGTTTCAAAGAAGCCTAAGATCAGGATAACCTTGATAGAAAGACGCGGTCATAAGGGATGCTCTCGTGGACATCGCATTGGTGATTCGTGGGATTACGATACCGAGAGAGGAGCTATCTGCCCCTTTGTGATGCATACTGCTTTTGTGTATGCTGATATCCTGCGCTACGGTGGCAAAATGTCGGAAAATGAACCTGATGTAGCGCGCTTTTGCTGTCCCGATCCTGATGTTTTAAATATCTTTAGGATAGAAAGAGTAAAAGAAGAGCAAAAATAGTTTCTTTTTGAGGATGTATATATATGACCTATAAGTGGAATAACGATTATAACTGCTCAGCCCATGCCAACATTATTAAAGCCCTTGTTGGTATTGAGCATGAGACCTATAACGGCTATGGCTTAGATGAATGGTGTGAAAAGGCATCAGCTAGCATTAAGGATAAGCTTCAAGCTCCCAATACCGAGATCCATTTTTTAGTAGGTGGTACTCAAGCTAACGTCACCGTGATTGATCATATATTGCGCCCTTGGGAAGCAGCTGTGTGTGTAGACTCTGGCCATATTAATGTTCATGAAACTGGAGCGCTGGAGCATTTAGGCCATAAGTGTCTGACGGTGTCAGGGGAGAATGGCAAGCTAACAGCCAAAGCTTTGCGCAATATTGCTAAGTCATTTAAAGACTCCGATACTAAGGAGCATGTAGTTGAGCCTAAGCTTGTATATATATCAGAGTCTACAGAGCTTGGAACGGTATATAGTAAGTCAGAGCTTGAGGAATTAAAGGCCATCTGTGATGAAAACGGCTACTACCTCTTTATAGACGGCGCACGTCTTGGCTATGGTCTTGCAGCAAGCGATGTGGCCTTTAGCGATCTGCCCTCGTTGTGTGATGTCTTTTATATAGGCGGAACTAAATGCGGCGCCATGTTTGGTGAGGCGGTTGTCTTCTCTAATAAAGAGCTTTGCGCTCACTTTAGATCCTCCATTAAGCAAAATGGAGGCATGCTTGCTAAGGGATGGTTGCTAGGCTTGCAGTTTTTTGAGTTATTTAAGGATGATCTCTATTTTGAGATCACTAAAAAAGCCGTAAGTTACGCTCAAAAGCTTAAACAGGCTTTTGTTAAGCACGGCATTGAGTTGTATACAGATAGTCCTACTAATCAGCTCTTTGTGTTGCTCAATGAAGAGCAATTAGCAAAAATCTCACAGCGTCATCAGCCTGAAGTACAGTGGCGTGAGGCAAACGGACAAGCTGTGGTGAGATTCTGCACTAGCTGGAGTACCACCGAGCAGGCTTTAAATTGTCTTATCGAGGATATTGA
>CAVHVI010000097.1:0-8570 GCA_963639245.1 Bacteroidaceae bacterium | reverse complement strand
GGAGCCGTATTAATGACTATGATGTCAGGCGCCCAAATGTTGGTGCGTACTTTAGAGGATTTGGGAGTTGATTACCTGTTTGGTTACCCAGGTGGTGCAGTACTTGACATCTATGATGCTCTGCATGATTCAACCAAAATTCATCATGTGCTAGGTCGTCATGAGCAGGCTGTAGCTCATGCCGCAGATGGCTATGCGCGCGTGACTGGTAAGGTAGGTGTGGCCTTAGTAACCTCAGGTCCTGGTGCTACCAATACTGTTACTGCTATTGCTACTGCCTATATGGATTCTGTTCCTATGGTGATTATCACAGGTCAGGTGGGTACTCCCTTAATCGGATCGGATGCCTTCCAAGAGGTTGATACCATAGGTATTACAAGACCAATTGTTAAGCACTCATATCTTTGCCAAAAAGCCTTAGATATTCCCAAATACCTGCGTCAGGCTTTTTATCTGGCATCAACTGGTCGCCCAGGTCCTGTAGTTGTGGATGTGCCTAAGGATTGTGTACGTCCAAGCGTTAAGTTTGAATATCCAGAGCCAGAGCCGGTGGTAATGCAATCCTACAATCCTGCAAAGGCTGGACATCGTGGACAGATCCGTCGTGCCGCAAAGCTTCTTGCAGATGCCAAACGTCCGGTGTTGATGGTAGGTGGTGGCGCTATTGCATCTAATGCCTCTGAGCGTATTCGTGAGATTGCTCATGCCTTCCGTTTGCCAGTTACTGCAACTCTTATGGGCTTAGGCGTATATCCTGGAACTGATAAGCAGTTTTTGGGCATGCTTGGTATGCATGGCACCTATGAGGCTAATATGGCCATGGATAAGGCAGATTTAGTTTTAGCCGTAGGTGTTCGCTTTGATGATAGAGTGACTAATAATGTCAGCAAATTCTGCCCAGCAGCTAAGATCGTGCATGTTGATGTAGATCCTGCATCCATATCTAAGACTGTGCCTGCTGATTTACCTATTGTTGGTGATGCAAATACTGTCATGGCTCAATTTATTGAGGCCTTCTCAGAGCAAGATTTAAAGTGTGATGATGAGGCTATGGATCTGTGGTGGAATGACATTGAAAAGTGGCGTGCTACTAATTGCCTTGCTTATGCAACTGATCCTAAGATGATGAAGCCTCAGCAGATCATTGAGGCTATCTATAAGGAAACTAATGGAGACGCTATCATCGTAACTGATGTAGGACAGCACCAGATGTTCTCGGCTCAGTATTATAAGTTTGATAAGCCAAGAAGCTTTTTATCATCAGGTGGTTTAGGTACCATGGGCTATGGCTTCCCCGCAGCCATTGGTGCTTGGGTAGGTGAGCGTCAGCGTCCGGTGTGCTTAATTACCGGTGATGGCTCCTTCCAGATGAATATTCAGGAATTATCAACCTGCCGTCAGTTCCATATTCCAGTTAAGATCTTCATCCTAGATAACCATACTCTAGGTATGGTGCATCAGTGGCAGATGATGTTCTATCGTGGTCGCATTAGCTGGACCGATCTCAACGACAATCCTGATTTTGTGGCAGTTGCTAAGGCCTATGGTCATCAGGGTATGTATGTTGAAAATCCTCAGGATCTAAATGATGCCATTAAAAAGACCTTGGCCATGAAGGATGAGCTTGTTATCTGCGATCTGCGCTGTGAGACCGAGGCTAAGGTAATGCCTATGCAGCAGATGGGCGGCTCGATGTCTGATATGTTCTTAAGCGGAGAGTAATCATGAGACAAATAATTTCAATTCTGCTTGAGAATGAATCAGGTGCGCTGTCACGTGTGGTAGGTCTATTCTCTCAGCGTGGCTATAATATTGAGGATATTACGGCTGCTCCTACTGAGAACAAGAGCGTCACTCGCATCACCATTATTACAGAGAGTGATAAGGTGGAGCTTGAGCAGATCACCAAGCAACTACACAAGCTTGTTAATGTCATTAAGGTATCCTCCCTTGCAGATGACTCCAATGGTGTAGTTGAGCGTGAGATTTTGTTCATCAAGGTGCAGGCCATAGGCCATACTGCTCGTGCTGAAATTAAGATCCTATGTGATATCTTTAGAGCAGAGATTGTGGATGTGACTCCTGAAATTTACATTCTGCAGTATGTAAATACCTCTGCAGAGGTAGATCGCTTCTTAAAGGCTGTATCTGAGCAATTTGAGGTTACCGAAACCGTACGCTCTGGTGTATGCGGTATCTTCAGAGGCGATCATTCGTTGCATCAGTAAAAAAGATTATAAAAAGACAGTCGCCCCATAAAAGACGACTGTCTTTTGTTATAACTGTCTTTGTTATACAAGGGTTATATTTTGAAAAACGTAGATCTGTATAAGACCATACGGCAGCTATCTGATAATAATGATTTTTTTGCCATCATTAAGCTCATTGATAAGCAAAAGGATCCCGATTATGCTTTGACCTTGGAATTTGTACGCGCCTGTATCAATGCCTCAAACACCGTACAGGATGGTTATTCCTTGCTAGATGCTGCCGATCAGGGCTTAGATTCCTGGGCTATTGAGGGACGTGATGATCCTAGATGGCTATTTTATAAGGGCTATGTGCTCTTTAAGCAGGGATTAGTTCCTGAGGCCTTGATCCGCTTTGAGCATGCCATGCAGTTTGTCAATGTCAACTCAGGCGATCTTATGCAAAAGGTTGCAACTATGCTTGATCTTTGCAAAACACGCATGATTGAAGCAGAGTTTCCAGGACTTAAGGCTGAGGATAAGCTCAAGGTTTTAGAGCATATAGCGGATAATTTTGGTGAGTATAAAAAGCTTGCTACATCCTATAACGTAGATATTTTGCGTTGTACTCCGCATGAGGGACATGATTATCAGCTCTTAGTTACCTGTGGTCTTGCTGGTAAAAAGCTGATGGTACCCCAAGGCTATGATGAAGCTTCCAATTCCCATTTGGAGCTTTGTATAGCTCTGCCTAAGGATTATGATTTTTCTGCAGATAAGGTTAGAAATTGGGAAGTGTTCCTGTTAATAAGCCTGATTGAGCATGTAATTTCCTCAAGAAATTTCATCGGCTTTGGCTACTTTACCATGCAGGATCAGCCCTTCTCGGCAGCAGCAGATTTTAGAGGTGCTATGCTTACTGCTATGGGTGATTATCCAGGGGATGCGCAAAGCGTATCATTGCACGATGGTTCAATGGCTCACTTCTTTCAGGTGATCCCTTTACGTCCTGTGGAATGTGTCTATCGTTCCTCTCATAGTGCCTTAGACCTTTTAAATCTGTTCCGTCAAAAGAATGCAGAGCTTACTCCCTTTAGCTATGAGAGACCTGATTATGCCTCAGGACTTGATACTAAGCTAATGTAGCTTTTGATTTTTAATAGGTGCTAAAAAGCGCGTTGTATTAGATGCTTGTGCTACTTAAAAAGAATAATAATTTAGAGGCAATGCCATGGAAAAAATGAACGGTGCAGCTCAGTTGGTGCGTGCATTAGAGGAGCTTGGTGTAACAGAGATCTTTGGCTATCCGGGAGCTACAGTTGTTGATATCTATGATGAGCTCTTAAATTCAAAGATCATTCATCACAATTTAGCTCGCCATGAGCAGGGGGCAGTCCATGAGGCTGATGGCTATGCTCGTGCATCAGGTAAGACTGGTGTTGCGTTAGTAACCTCAGGTCCTGGTGCGACTAATACGGTAACTGCCATTGCAACTGCTTATATGGATAGCATTCCCTTGGTAGTAATTTCAGGTCAGGTGTCAACTAATTTAATCGGAACTGATGCCTTTCAGGAGGTTGATACTGTAGGTGTTACCCGTCCGGTAGTCAAATATTCCTTCCTTTGCAAAAAGCCTGAGGATATTGTTATCAATATTCGTAAGGCCTTCTATATTGCCTCCACAGGTCGCAAGGGCCCGGTATTAGTTGATATTGCTAAAAATTGCCAAAATAAGCGTTACCTTTTTGAGTATCAGCCAAACTCTGAGATGCGTCTGCGCTCATACAATCCCACAGTCTTTGGTCACAAGGGCCAGGTAAGACGCGCTGCTGAGCTTTTAAATAAGGCCCGCCGTCCCATCATGCTATTAGGTGGTGGCGTAGTGCAGGGGGAGGCCTCAGCTGAGGCTACCGCCTTGGCAAAGCGCCTTAATTTGCCAGTGACTACTACCTTAATGGGCATTGGTGCTTTCCCTGAGACTGATCATCAAAGCTTAGGCATGCTTGGTATGCATGGTCTTTATGAGGCTAATGAGGCCATGAATGGCTCAGATTTGGTCTTTGCCTGTGGTACTCGCTTTGCCGATCGCTCAACTAATAACATTTCCAAATTCTGTCCTAATGCCACCATTGTTCATATCGATGTCGATCCGGCCTCAATTTCTAAGACCGTACATGCCGATGTGCCTATTGTGGGTGATGTAAAGACTGTATTAGGCCAGATAAGCTCCTGCCTAAATGATATTGAGCTACGTGATAATGAAGAGCTTGCTCCTTGGTGGAAGGATATTGAGACTTGGCGTAGCAAAAAGTGCTTAGATTATGTAAGAAAGCCTGACATGATAAGACCTCAAAGCGTGATTGAAGAGGTTTATAAGCAAAGTCAAGCTCTTGATCCTATAGTCACCACTGATGTAGGTCAGCATCAGATGTTTACTGCGCAATATTTTAAGTTTGACAAGCCCCGCCGTCTTATTACCTCAGGTGGTCTTGGTACTATGGGCTTTGGCGTGCCGGCTGCAGTGGGGGTACAAAAGGCTCTGCCTGAGAGCAAAGTTATCACCTTCACCGGTGATGGCTCCTTCCAGATGTGCTTCCAAGAGCTTGCAGTTGCGGCTAAATATAAGATGCCTTTGAAGATCTTTATCTTAGATAACAGCGTTTTAGGTATGGTGCGTCAGTTCCAGACGGTGTTTTATCATCATCGCTATGCTGGGACCAATTTGGATTTTAATCCGGACTTTTTAAAGATTGCTGAGGCCTATGGTGCCTTAGGCATTAGAGTTACGCGCGAGGATGAACTCAAGGATGCGGTAAAAACGGCACTTGAGACTAATGATAGAGTCGTAATAGTAGATGTTATTACCGATACTAATGCCATAGTGCTTCCTTGGCAGCGAGCTGATGGCTCCATGGTTGAAATGATTTTAGATGAGGAGAACAACTAATATGCGTCATGTAGTTTCAATTCTGATTGAAAACGAGGCCGGTGCGCTATCACGTGTGGTTGGCTTGTTCTCACAGCGTGGCTATAACATTGAGTCACTTACGGTAGCTCCAACTGATGATCCCACACTCTCACGTTGTACCATCTTAACCTTAGGCGATGAGGAGGTCATTGAGCAGATCACCAAGCAGCTACATAAATTAGTCTGTGTGCTGAGGGTAAGTGCCATTACTGAGGAGCCTGAGGGCGGCATGGAGCGCGAGCTGGTGCTAATTAAGGTACCAACTCCTAATCGCAATATCCGTGAGGATATTAAGTCCTTGTCCGACATCTTTGGCGCTAAGATCATCGATGTTTGTGCCGAGGTGATCACGCTACAATATGTAGGATCCTCATCAGAAGTCGATTCCTTCTGCGCAACCTTAGTAAAGCTTGCCGATGTTCTTGAGGTTGTGCGTTCAGGAGTATTAGGTATTGCTAAGGGTAATCATTACCTACATAACTAATTAGGGCATAAAGCTTGCAGAACCATTGCTAAGAAGTAAAAGTACAGTGATTATTACGTAAATTTGACACTAATTCGTGGCACTAATTCATGGCATGGTTGGCAAGCGTTAAGCAAAAGTTAAGCGGAGTTTTTAACAGCATAAGTGGTAGAGCCTTAGCAAATCCTAAGATTGCTAAGGGGCTTGCTATTGGTGGTACGGCTTATAAAAAGGCCGTAGCGATGCGCATTGGTACGCCACTTTTGGTATTAGCGTGCCTCTCGATGATCACGCTACCGCTACCACCAACTCTCTTAGATATTCTCTTTTCCTTTAATATAGCCTTATCGATGGTGGTGCTCTTAGTTGCAATCTATGCTAAGAGACCGCTAGATTTTGGATCCTTCCCAACAGTATTACTTTTAACCACCATTTTAAGATTGTCCTTAAATGTGGCCTCCACGCGTGTGATCTTGCTCAATGGTCAAAATGGTACGGCCTCTGCAGGACATGTTATTGAATCCTTTGGTAACGTGGTCATGGGCGGATCTTATACAGTTGGTATCATCGTCTTTGCCATCTTAGTTATCATTAATTTTGTGGTGGTCACCAAGGGTGCAGGACGTATTGCCGAGGTGTCAGCACGCTTTACCTTAGATGCTATGCCTGGTAAGCAAATGGCCATTGATGCTGATCTTAATGCGGGCATTATCAATCAGGATCAAGCCCGTGAGCGTCGTCTTGAGGTTACTGCCGAGGCTGACTTTTATGGCTCCATGGATGGTGCGTCAAAGTTTGTTAAGGGAGATGCCATCGCCGGTGTGCTTATCCTATTTATCAATCTCATAGGTGGCATGATCATAGGCGTGTTCCAATATGACATGACTATGGCCGACTCTGCTCATGTCTATACTATTCTCTCCATTGGTGATGGTTTGGTGGCACAGATCCCGTCACTGCTTTTATCTGTGGCCTCAGCCATAATCGTTACGCGCCAATCAGGGCAGAAAAAGGAGATGGGGGCACAGGTCTCATCAGAAATTCTTGGCAATTACAAGGTGATGTATATAGTCGCGGTCATTTTAGGAGTGATGGGCTTAGTTCCTGGAATGCCGCACTTTGCCTTTTTAATGCTGGCACTTATTTCCTTAGTGGCAGGTCGCTATATTAAGTTTAAACAAGATCAGGAGAAAGCCTTAGCCGCTAAGGCACCAACTCAAGAGGAACTTTTAGCTCAAGGTGGTAAGGCTGAGCAAAAGGAGCTTAGCTGGGATGATGTAACTGAGGTTGACGTAGTAGGACTTGAGGTTGGCTATCGTCTCATCCCCTTAGTTGATAAAAAGCAAAACGGAGAGCTCTTATCGCGTATTAAGGGCGTGCGTAAAAAGCTGTCGCAGGATCTGGGCTTTTTAGTACCTCCAGTGCATATTAGAGATAATTTAGATCTAGCCCCCGGTGCCTATCGCATTACCTTAATGGGAGTTACCTTTGGTGAGGCTGAGGTGCAGCCTGAGCGCGACATGGCAATTGATCCAGGCCACGTATTTGGCAAGATTGAAGGTATTGCTACATTGGATCCGGCCTTTGGACTTGATGCAGTGTGGATTGCTAAAAGCGATAATGACAAGGCATTGTCTTTAGGCTATACCGTAGTTGATTGTCCTACGGTGATCGCCACGCATTTATCGCAAATTCTATCTTCAAATTGTGCATCGCTCTTAGGCCAAGAGGAAGTGCAAAACATCTTAAATTTGGTAGCAAAGACTCAGCCTAAGCTTGTAAATGGTTTGGTGCCATCGGTAGTAGGTCTTGGACTTTTAACGCATATTTTGCAATCACTGCTTGCAGAGGGCGTGCCGGTACGTGATATGCGTACTATCCTTGAGACCTTAGTGCAGTACGCCCCGCGCTCACAGGATCCTGAGGTTTTAACGGCCGCCTGTCGTATAGGACTGCGCAGATTAATCTTGCAGGATGTTGCAGGAGATGAGAAGGTGATCCCAGTTATCACCTTATCCCCAGATCTTGAGAAGGTGTTAACCAAGTCGCTTGAAACTGGTGGTTCCTCAGGTATTGGCATAGAGCCAGGCCTTGCCGATAGATTACAAAAATCCCTGCTTGAGAGCTCTAATGATCAGGAAATGAAGGGTGAGCCGTCAATTCTTTTGACCTCAGGAGTGCTACGCTCAACGCTTTCTCGCTTTGTACGCAATACCATCCCCGCACTACGCGTGCTTTCCTATCAGGAGATCCCTGATGATAAGCAAATTAAAATCGTTTCGGTGGTGGGCAATGGGCGTAAGAGCATCTCATAAAGTAGCAAATTGTGCCATTTTTGCGTGCCACGTTGAAAAGTCATGATGAAAATGGCGCTTTTTTGTTGAATAACTGTTATTTTCTACAGTCAGAATTTAACCTACTAAAGTTGTGAGGCCGTACGTACCCCCGTAACTTAAGGATGTAACCATGAAACTTAGGCGTTTTGTCGCCGCCGACATGCGCTCAGCATTAGCTCTTATTAAGGAAGAGCTAGGTCCTGAGGCCGTGATCATGTCCAACAAACGCGTCGATGACGGCGTGGAGATTGTCGCAGGGCTTGCAGATGAAAAAGCTCCTAAGGCATCCGCCCAAGTATCAAAGAAAAATAACTCTCAGGGCCCTTTGACTCAGGCTGCCTCCAAAAAGGATTCACCGCTTGCGCGTTATCTTGAAGAAAGCGTAGGAGATGATGATGTTTCCTTATCAGACCTTGCAGCATTTAGCGCAACTGCTAGAGGCAATGACGAGGATGATAAAAATAGTATTCATGAAAGCTTTGCCAAATCCTTACTTGAGATCCTAGAGCGTCAAAAGCGTCAGGGCAAACTTCCTCAATCAAGCTCTGCTAAGGATGATAAAGAAGAGGCTGTAGCATCAAATAAAAATATTGAGCGTCAAAACAAGCCACAAG
>CAVHVI010000096.1:7500-8587 GCA_963639245.1 Bacteroidaceae bacterium | reverse complement strand
AATTTCGCTACCTTAGGACCGTTATAGTTACGGCCGCCGTTTACCGGGGCTTCACTCAGAGGCTTTGAAAAAAATCTAACCTCATCATTTAACCTTCCGGCACCGGGCAGGTGTCACACCCTATACATCCCCTTTCAGGTTAGCAGAGTGCTGTGTTTTTGTTAAACAGTCCCAGCCGCCATTTATCTGCGGCTGAACAAAGCTAAAGGAGTAAATCCTCTCACCTCATTCAGCGTACCTTCTCCCGAAGTTACGGTACAATTTTGCCTAGTTCCTTCACCCGGGTTCTCCCAAGCGCCTTGGTATCTTCTACCCGACCACCTGTGTCGGTTTGGGGTACGGCCAACGTACATCTGAAGCTTAGGGACTTTTCCAGGGAGTCTGGCGACAACAACCTAATAGCCGTAGCTATTTGGACATCGGCTCTCGTATTACTGTACAGTGTCATTTAACCCACTATACTAACTACCACCTTGAAGAGGAACTACCGTTCTCCCCCTTGTCTTACCTACTCCGTCATCCCATCGCAATGTACGCGGTACAGGAATATTAACCTGTTGTCCGTCGTCTACGCTTTTCAGCCTGAACTTAGGTACCGACTAACCCTGCCCCGTTTAACGTTGGACAGGAAACCTTGGTCTTCCGGCGAACGGACTTTTAATCCGTTTTATCGTTACTTGCGTCAGCATTCGCACTTGTGATATCTCCATAGAGCTTCCCAACTCTACTTCACAGACTTACACAACGCTCCCCTACCACTTGCACTTGCGTGCAAATCCGCAGCTTCGGTGTCTGATTTGAGCCCCGTTATATCTTCCGCGCAGGCCGACTCGACCAGTGAGCTATTACGCTTTCTTTAAATGATGGCTGCTTCTAAGCCAACATCCTGGCTGTCTGTGCCTTCCCACATCGTTTCCCACTTAATCAGAACTTTGGGACCTTAGCTGGCGGTCCGGGTTGTTTCCCTCTTCACAACGGACGTTAGCACCCGCTGTGTGTCACCTGTATACAACTGTATGGTATTCGCAGTTTGCAATGGTTCGGCTGTTGATAACTCAACCCCTTACCATAACAGTGCTCTACCCCC
>CAVHVI010000096.1:0-2500 GCA_963639245.1 Bacteroidaceae bacterium | reverse complement strand
ATCGTTTAAAACGCCCTTGAGACGCTCTTCAAACTCACCACGATATTTAGCACCAGCAATCAAAGCACCAAGATCAAGTGACAACACCTTCTTGTTGCGAAGTCCCTCTGGAACCTCACCCTTGATAATGCGCTGAGCAAGTCCTTCAACAATTGCAGTTTTACCAACACCAGGCTCACCGATCAGAACTGGATTATTCTTAGTTCTTCTTTGTAAAACCTGCATGGTGCGACGAATTTCTTCATCACGACCGATCACCGGATCAAGCTTGCCCTTCTCGGCAAGCTCAGTTAAATCGATGCAGTATTTCTTCAAAGCACCACGATTGCTTTCTGCATTTTCGTCATTAACTGTTTGTCCCTGACGGATCTCCTTTAAAGCCTTGTTAACCTTTTCTAAGGTTAAATTGCAACGCTTAAAGATTTCCTTAAGCTCGCTATCACCTTCAATTGCGGCCAATACAAACATCTCTGAGGAGATAAACTGATCGCCATTTTGTTGTGCAAGCTTATCGCAGACATTTAATAATCTTCCAGTCTGGGAAGAGAGCTGTATATCACCGCCAGCACCTTTGACCTGAGGAAGCTTATCAATTGCTTGATTGATAAGGATCTCCAAAGCCTTGGGATCTGAGCCTGCCAAAGTTATCAAAGGCCTCACCGTGCCGTCTTGCTGTGCAAGCAATGCGGACATGATGTGAAGGGGCTCGATGAACTGATTGTCATGGCCAACAGCGAGTGACTGAGCATCAGCCAAGGCTTCTTGGAACTTGGCTGTAAATCTGTCTAGACGCATTTCATGCCTCCGTTAAATTCATTTTGTTTTCATTTCTCTGTTGATATGAATATGGAGGCAGATCTCAAAATTTAAAGATGCAATTTCGTTAGGATGAAAAAAATTATGCGCAGTTTTATCAGCAATGGCCTTTAAATTTTTGCCCCATCAAAGCTGCAAAAAAAAATCCTCAGATAACGAGGAACTATTTGTTATCCAAGGATTTTTAGTTTTTATTACTTGTGGCTTATTCAAGCCTCAAGCATTACGATTTTAGTACTTAAAGGCAGGAGTAAAGGCACCCTTGTAGTAGTTTACGATGATGTCTGCAACCTCCTTGGTGTGATAGAGATCAACGATATGCTGATAGAGCTCGTTATCCTTATCTGCAGTACGAGATGCAATAATATTTACGAAGGGATTATCAAGTCCCCAACCATCAGTATTCTCAACGGCAACAGCGTCCTTTTGAATGGACAGACCATGATCAACTGCAAAGCCACCATTAATGAAAGATGCAGTTACATCATCGAGCACAGCATAAGCGTTACCCGGATCGATCCAATAGAAATTGATCTTATGAGGATTCTCAACTATATCCTGAGTTGTAGGAGTCCAGCCCGCATCCTGTTTTAAGGTAATGATCTTCTTAGCATCAAGTAATCTTAAAGCACGACCTGTGGTAATTGGATCTGAAGGCACAGCAAAGGTATCACCGTCCTTGATCTCATCTAGGGATTTAATCTTTTTAGAGAAGATACCCAAAGGAGCAATCAAGGTAGTACCAATTGCGGTCAACTGATAATTATGATCGGCACATTCAGTCTTCAAAAAGCGTCCAGTCATGCAAGCGTGAATATCAATTTCGCCATCCTGTAGCGCACGATTAGGCATGGCGTAATCATTGAATTTTACTAGCTCCAAAGTAACGCCTTCATTCTTTAGCTTTTCAATGATGGGCTTCCATTGCTCGTTATTCTCACCAACCACACCCACTTTAACGTGATCCTGAGTTGCGGCTGAAGCATTAATGGCAGCTAGGCTTGATAAAACTATGCCTGCGGTAACAAATAATTTTTTAAAGGTGTTCATAATCATTTCCTGAAAATATAAAGTTAAACCTTCCAATCCTCAAAGATCTTGCCTTCCTTAGCAAGTTCATCTCTGAAGATCTTTAATTTTGCAAAATCTACATGGCAGTAGCCATTAGGATTTTTCTTAAGATAATTCTGGTGATATTCCTCGGCAGTATAGAAGTTTCCCAAAGGGAACAATTCTACTGCGTTCTTTTGTCCCAGACGTTCATCTAGCTCATTTAAACATTTTTGTGCAATTTCCTTTTGTTCCTCGTTTAAATAATAGATGCCAGTACGATAGGAACGGCCGCTATCCTCGCCCTGACGATTAACGCTCAAGGGATCGATCACTAAAAAGAAAGCATGCAAAAGCTGCTCAAGGCTGACCACACTTGCATCAAACTTTATTTCAACGGTTTCAGCAGCATCTGCTTCCTGACTTTTTACCTGCTGATAAGAAGGAGCAACAATTTTGCTGTTGGCATAGCCGGCAACATTAGAAATTACTCCAGGAATACGCGAGAAGTACTCGGAAATTCCCCAAAAGCATCCCCCTGCAAGGTATACAGTTGAAATAGGCTTTGTCATATAAAATCTCTCGTTATAGCTATTTGCTAATTCATATTAACTTCTATAGACAGAATATTAGC
>CAVHVI010000095.1:0-8652 GCA_963639245.1 Bacteroidaceae bacterium | reverse complement strand
TGTGTAAAGAATATCTGCTCACTAGAGTAATTTTAATAAAATAGCAATAGAGCTGTTGCAAGAGAGGTCCTGTATGTTATTAAAGCTGCCTAAGCTTTCCGAGATGAATGAAAAGGGCATTGATTATGAGAAATTAAAGAGGCCTCCTTTTGGTCACTGCTTTTTTCAGGATTTTCTAAATGATAACTTCTATTACGTTGACAAGACACCCTATATTAAAAAGATCTTTAAGGATGATCCATACAAGGTATTGCTTCTTGCTCGCCCTAAACGCTTTGGAAAAACTCTCACTTTAAATACCTTCCGCGAATTTTTAAAGATTAATCCTGAAGATCCTGGGGATACAAGTGTTCAGGACGCGCTCTTTAAAGATACAAAAATCTATGAGGACAAGGATTTTTGCAAAGAGTTTATGGGTAAATTCCCTGTTATTAAAATTAGCCTTTTTGGGATAGATGCACTTGAATTTGAAACTGCACTTGCACTTTTAGCTTGTAAAATTGAAGATGTTGCCAATGATCTTGAATATTTGAAACAGGGCTCCATGTTTTCTGCAGAAGATAGAGCGGCTTTATCAAGGATCCAAAGATTTCACGTGCGTGACACCGATGAATGCAAAGCAATTCTTTGTAATTCCTTAAGAACGCTATCAAACATGCTCTATCGTTATTATGGCAAACAAGTAATATTAATAATCGATGAGTATGATGTTCCTCTCTATAAGGCCTATGAAAATGGCTATTACGATGAGATGCTTCCGGTAATTAGAGAGCTGTATAGTGCAGCCTTCAAGGATAATCCCGCAATTTTCAAGGTTTTGCTCGTTGGATGGTTACGATTATCTAATGAGAGTATCTTCCATGACTTTAGTAACTTTAATACCAATACGGTTATCAATGACACAGGTGAATTGGCACCTTGCTTTGGTTTTACTGATGATGAAGTAAAGGCGGTGCTTAGTTACTTTGGGCTGTCTCAATATCAGGATGCAGTAAAAGCATGTTATGGCGGCTATCGTATTGGGAATATGGATATTTACTGTCCATGCGATGTCATGCACTTTTGCTCCTATGCGACAACATCAATTAAATATAACAACGAAAGTTTCTATCCTGAATCCTTTGCTCAATCTGGAACCATAGAAAGGCTTATAGGTCGATATTTACGTCATTTTGATAAAAATGATGCAGATGAGATGCAGAGCTTGTTTGAAGGTGGTCAGCTTGAGGTAATGCTTAATGAGAACCTAAACTGTGACGAAATAGGTAAATACCATAGAGTAAATGATCTTTGGACCTATTTAGTCGGCACGGGCTTTTTAGCAGCCATTGAGAATAAGCAAGTTGCTACTAAGGGGACGGTGAGCACTATACGCATTTCAAACAATGGAGCTAAGTGGCTATTTAGGTCTTATATTTCAGCTGAATATACTTATGATAGATCTGGCAAGCTTATAGTAGCAGGAGATAATCTCTTAAAAGCTCTTGTTAATTGCGATGCCATGAATGCGCAAAAGACTTTAGACGAGGTGCTACAAGGCTTTGTATCTGTTGAAAGCTATAAAACGCAGTGGTCAGTTGGGAACCTCTATCAGGATCTTCTAACTAGGATCTTCGATGTCTATCAACATTTACGTCGTCATGACTTACTAACAGTAAAGGAAAAGAATGGATATCTTGAGATCACTCTCTATAAAGACAATCATAGTATAGCGATACTTCTTGGATTAAAAAGTACTGGTAATGAAGATGAACTTCAAAACACTGCAGTTGCGGCTTTAAAGCAAGTAGAGGATCTGCAAAAGTCTGACAAGCTTCTACATATGTATTACGATGAAGATAAGATCTATTGCTACGGCATAGCCTTTTGTCATAGAAATTGCTATGTGCAAAGGGGAGAGTAAATATCGCTAGTCTAAAAACTAGGAGAGGATTTTAGTAAATCCTTACTAAGCTCCATCCTCATTAGATGGAGCTTAAGAGTCAATTGCACCTAGCTTTTAAAAGCAATTGGTGCGTCGGTTCTTTGCTTCATAACCGCGACGCAATCATGCTCATCATGATCGGTTATTACACAGCGCACTATATCTCCCTGCTCAATATTCTGCGCATTCTGCACCGTGACTACGCCGTCAACATCAGGTGCTTCATACTTAGTACGTCCTACGGCGTCTCCATCTTCAGTGACGTAATCGATAATAACCTCATATTCCTTGTTAAGACGCTGCTCTAATTTTTCATATGAGATCTGCTCTTGCAACTGCATTAGGCGATCAGCTCGCTCCTGACGTACTTCAAGATCGATGGCATTTGGCAGTAAATTAGCATCTGCGCCGTTTACATCTGAATAGGGGAAGCAACCAACTCTATCAAGCTTTACTTCCTTTAAAAAATCCAAGAGTTCAGTAAACTCGGCCTCGCTCTCACCTGGGAAGCCGGTGATAAAGGTCGAGCGAATAGCAAGATCAGGACACAGTCCACGCCAACGTGCGATCTGCGCAGAGGCCTTTTCAAGACCACCAGGGCGTCGCATATTTTTTAAGATCCCAGATGAGATGTGCTGTAGTGGTACATCAAGATAGGGTAGAACTAAGCCTTCTCCCATGAGCTCAACTGCTCTGTCAGCCTCCAAAGATGGATAGACATAATGCACACGTAGCCAAGGACCTAAAACCGATAATTTTCTTAGGAGTGAGGAGAGGCTATTTTGAGGATTTAAATCAAAGCCATAATCTGATGAATCCTGTGCAATTATTAGGAGCTCGCGTACACCACGATCGGCAAGATCACGGGCCTCTTTTAAAATGCTTTGCTCATTACGTGAGCGCAGAGGTCCTCTGAGCTTAGGAATGATGCAGAAGGAGCAACGATGACGACAGCCCTCGGCAATTTTTAAATAGGCATAATGAGATGGTGTTAATAATATACCTGAGCTTGGAAGCTTTTGTCTTGCCTCCTCAGGAGGACGGCCAACTAGCTTTTCAACGTGTCTAATAACAGTTGAACGCATACCAGGGCCTACTACTGCGGCAACCTTGGGACAACGCTCTTTTACAAGCTCAATATTATTTCCAAGGCAGCCAGTAACAATTACTTTACCAGCTTGGCCTAATGCTTCATTCACGGCCTCAAGCGATTCTTCAATGGCAGGATTTATAAAGCCACAGGTATTTACTATCACGAGATCGCATTGAGAGTAATCAGGAGATGTTTGATAGCCCATTGCTACCAATGCTGAGGATAGTCTTTCGGTGTCTACTAGGTTTTTAGCACAACCTAATGAAACGAAGCCAATTACAGGGATCTTTTGCATGGTTTTATAAATACTGTCTTTGATTTTCTAAAAAAAGCCCGGAGAGATCTCCGGGCATATGATCATTTGTAGGCTAAATTAAGCCTTGAAAGCCTGCTGCAAAGGAGGAACAACCTGCTTTTTACGAGACATGACACCAGGTAGGAAGTCAGACTCGCTTTGAGCACCAAGAGCAGAGAGGATCAGATCTTTATTATCAGAGCAGACCAAAAGCTCAGAGCCTTCACGCATAATGTCGGTTAAAACCAAAACGGCACTGTGACGGCCCTCGCCCTTAACTACAGCAAGCTCAGATGCTAACTGTGCGCGAAGCTCAGGAGTTACCATTTCCAAGGAGATAAGCTCAAGCTGGCCAATACCAACCTTATTGCCATTCATGTCAAAGTCTTTGAAGTCGCGGAAGATAAGATCGCGGGCAGAGGCATTGAGGTTTGACTTTGCCTTAAACATTTCCATGCCCAAAGCATTGATATCGGCAACCTCAGCAATCATTGCAAGCTCAGATGCTGCCTTCTTGTCAGCCTCAGTGCAGGTAGGGCTCTTAAAGAGCACGGTATCAGACAAAATTGCACAGAGCATGGCGCCAGCTAAGGCCTTAGGAATTGCTACACCGTAGAAGTCGTGCATGATCTTTAAAACGGTATTGGCACAGCCTACAGGCTGGATCCAGCACTCAAGAGGAGAGTCTGAGGTAACATCACCTAATTTGTGATGATCAACAATGCCCTTAAGCACAGCATCTTTAAAGTCCTCAGGAGCCTGAGCAAGATCAGAGAAGTCAACGAGGTAAACATCCTTACCTGCAACCTCAGTTACGATCTCGGGAGCCTCAAGACCAAAGTGCTTTAATACGAATTCAGTTTCAGGAGCAACAGCACCCTGAGCTGCAGCAGTAACTTCAATGCCACGGCCATTATAAAGATTAGCTGCAGACAAAGCTGCAACGATTGAGTCGGTATCGGGGTTCTTATGTCCAATAACAATAGCGCTCATGAAAAACCTCTAAATGCAGTTATAAAATCGGCGCAATTTTACCACATCCTAAATTTATAAACTTGCTTTAAGAGTGCATTTATGGCGCTTTATTTCGCTTTTAAATCTAAAAAAGGCCATGAGCTAGAAATTTAAGAGCAAGCTTAAAGGCTTTAGCGTTTGCGTATTCATTGAGCTTCGTCATGTCACGAATTTTTAAGGTGCGTTATAATTAATCTATGAGCTCTAAAGAACTAATTAAACTATCAATCATCGCCTGTGTCCTAATGCTTTATCAGGGAAGTGCTTATGCGGAGATTAAAGCACCTGAGGCTCCACCTGAGCTTCCGGATACGCTTAAGGATTTTCGTACTACCGAGCAACTTCATGAATTAGATGAAGTAAAAAATAGTGATGGTAAGGGCTCTGATGTAGAGATTTTAGAGGTTCAGTCAGCCCCCTTTGTACCAGGTGATGATAGTGCAGGAGTGGTGCGCTTTGCTAATACCTATGTACCAGGATTAGTAGCAGGAGTTCCCGATCGCGGCGCTTTGATCATGCGCTTTTTCGATGTAGATGGGGTGCCATGGGATATTGATAGTGTGGTATGCGAGCATCCAGGCTTTATCGCAGAGGTCACCGCATCCCCCTCTGAGCTTTTGGTAAGGCAGGGGGCAGGAGCTGCGATTACAACTATGAAGGTTACGCTTCGCAGTGGCCGTGAGCCCTTGATCTTTACCTTACGCCCAGTAAGACTTGAGCGCGGTGGCGTGAGTGTTACTGCTATGATTGAGACTATCAAGCTTAAGCAATCACAATCAGGTGATCACTATCAAAAGCCTGAACCTATGGAATTTTCAGTGCCAAATCCTAAGGCTTCCACGGTAAAATTTTCAGATCTTGATTTAGATAGCGTTGAGAATACCTTGGTAGATGCAGTAAGAGAGCTTAAGAAGTGATAAGCCTTGCATTTAAAAAAACAAAATGAAGAATATATTTAATCTATGTCTAAAGGCGCTTGCTATATGCTCGATGCTCTTTTTTTTACTGCCATCATCTCATGCTAAGGTAATGCAGTGTCATGGCAGTGCTGAGCATTGGCGTGATATAGCTTATTCAATTCCTCCTATGGATAAATATTCGTCCTTGCGCAATTGTGTGGCCTATGTTGCATGGCAATTTGATCTCCCAGAGGAGCTTTTGTATTCAGTTTTATATGTAGAGCAGGGACCTATGAATGGCAAATGCTCGCATAATACTAATGGCACTGACGATTGTGGACCTGCACAGATTAATGATGTGCGTTTGCAGGAATTGTCCCGCTTTAACCTTACTAAATCTGATATGGCCTCCAAGCCTTGTCAGAATGTATGGGCAATGGGATATTTATTGCGTCGTGAAATAGAGAAGGCTAATGGTAAGATCTGGCGTGGAGTTGGAAATTATCATTTTCATTATTCTGTAAATCAGAATATTCATAACGGCTATATTAAGAAGATCAAGAAGGCTTGGAATCGCTTGGATCAAGAGGTTGCCAGCTATTGTGCTCAGAGGTAGGGTAGCTCATGAAAAAGATCAGTACTGTAATTGCGGTAATTGAGCCTAGGCAAATGAGACAGCCTGCTCTAATGCGGGCGCTTTCATTAGTGCAATATGCAAGAATGCATCAGGGTCCATCAAGACCCTTGCCTAAAATTATAGCCTTGATGCCGGTCTATGATTTTTCCTGGGATATATCATCGGTGCTCTCAATTGAGCAAGAGCAGCGTATGCGTCAGGATGTAGTTGACAAGCAACGCGCATGGCTTGATGCCTATTTGCGTGTCAACGCCATGGGATATGATGTTGAGATAAAGGTGATTTGGTCACGTCAGGTAGGTAAGTCAATCACTGAGGTTGCCAAAGAGGTTGGGGCTGATCTAATCATTAAGGCCTGCGATGTGCATGGCTTATTAGATAGTGTCCTATTTACTCCCCTTGATTTTCAGCTACTATCAAACTCTCCAGTGCCGGTATATATTGCCAAAGATCAAATGTGGTCGCCAACAGGTATTATTGCAGTTGCTATAGCTGTGCCTAAGGATGGCGATGACATGGGACGAATGCTTAATATGCGTCTTTTGCGTGAGGCGCAGGAGCTATCGCGACTTACCAAATGTAAGATCCATCTTATCAATGCCATCATTCCGGTGATCTCTCCTGCCGCCGTTGATCTTCCAGGCTTTACTCCGCAGCTTATCTCTGAGGAGAATATTAAGGAGAGCTGCTCACGCGTACTGCAGTTTGCCTCGCGCCATGGCATCGATCTTGATAGCTGTCATATAAGAGAGGGACATCCTGATGAGGTGATCCCCGCAATTTGCCATGAGTTAAAGCCTACAGCATTATTTATCGGTACCTCCGCTCGTCGTGGTCTTGCGATGGCATTATTAGGCAATATCTGCCAAAGAGTTGTCGATGAGCTAGATTGCGATGTCGCAGTGGTCACTCCTAAGAGTGTGATGCGTGCAGTTCCTACCTCAGGCAACAGTCACGATTATTAATTTGTACCATCAAGGCGCTGAAGAGATCTCCGCCTTTTTTTAGAGAATTTTCGCCATGAAAGACGATCAGTCACTTCCAAAGCAGGCCGATGAATACGGCCGTCATGTTAGTCCTTACTTTAATATTGAGGATAAAGCAGAAAAATATCAGGCAGATAAGCTTTATAAGCGCTTAAGACGCAAGGTCGGACATGCCATTGGTGATTATGGCATGATCGAGGAGGGCGATAAGATCCTAGTTGCGCTCTCAGGTGGTAAGGATAGCTATGCTCTGCTTGATTTCTTGCTTTCATTAAAGCGCTCAGCCCCCGTGCATTTTGATCTGCTACCGGTGCATATTGATGGCGGTTTTCCTAATGCTGATGAAAGTCCCTTAGAGGAGCATTTAAAGCGTGTAGGCTTGCCTTATATATTTGAGAAGGTGCCGGTATACGATCTCTGTAAGGAAAAGCTACCTGAAGGAAAGCCCTTTTGTCCGCTGTGCTCACGTCTACGCCGTGGCAACTTATATAGAATTGCCAGAGAGCAGCATTGTAATAAGGTTGCCCTTGGACATCATAAGGATGATGTGTTGGCAACCTTTTTCTTAAATCTCTTTAATGCCGGCATCATTAAGACTATGCCTCCCGTGATGCGCAATGATGAGGGCGATGTAGTAGTAATTCGTCCTCTAGTTTATTGCCGTGAGCGTGATATTAAGCGTCTTTCAGAGCTTAGAGAGTATCCTGTTTTGCCTAAGGGGCTTTGTGGCTGGGGTGAGGATCAACAGCGTGCGGCGATGGGCAAAATGCTACGTGAGTGGGACAAGCTCTATCCCAAGCGCTGTGATATCGCCTTTCGCGCCATGAAGAGTGTGATCCCATCTCACCTCTATGACAAGGAGCTCTTTGACTTTGAGGCTATTACCAAAGGTCCTAAGGTCAAATAAGCTATTTCAAATAAAGGCTAGGGCAATTCAGGGATCGCTTCTCTTAAAAGATCCAAGAAGCGTCTTGCAGCCGTAGTTAAAGATAGTGCGTCCTTATATCCTACATAGATAGGGCGTACTACCATAGGAGAAGTAGGTCTTAAGCAGAGGTTATAGCTTAAGCGTCTTAGCATAAGCTCTGCAAGCATGCTAACGCCTAATCCGGCCTCCACCATATTCATAATGGCATAGTCATCATGGATAGTAAATCTTATATCAGGTTTTAGCTTTAGCTCATCAAAGACCTTCAGGGGCTCTGAATATCCGCCTTCCTCCAAAAGAATGAATTTTTCCTTAGCAAGCTCTTTTAGCGGAACTACATCGTATTTGCACAGGCGATGGGATTGAGGAAGGACTGCAATCATACGTCCTTCCTTAACAGGAAAGGTCTTAATGCCAGAGACGGCATGAGGATTTACGAAGCCAAAGTCAGCCGCACCTGATTTAATCCATTGCTCAGTTTGTACATAATCACCCTGCAAAAGCGCAAATTCTATATTTGGATATTGTTGCTGAAAGCGACCAATTAACAAGGGTAACCAATGGGCAGAGACCGATCCCATGGTAGCGATGCGGATAGTTCCTGTTTCTAATCCTCTAAGTTCACGCGCGCGCTCTTCAATTGTTCTTAGCTCGTAGCAGGCCTTTTCAATATTAGGAAAAAGCAGTTGTCCCTCTTTAGTCAGTACTGCTCCTGAGCGCGATCTGTTTAAAAGCTTAATATGTAGCTCATCCTCAAGTGAGGATATACATTGACTGACAGCACTTTGGGTGAGATGTAATTCCTCTGCGGCCTTGGTAAAGGTTCCTAATTCAACTATTCTCTGGAGTACAAGAAAGCGGTTCATAGCAATATTC
>CAVHVI010000094.1:0-8777 GCA_963639245.1 Bacteroidaceae bacterium | reverse complement strand
ATATTGGGCATCCCATAGTGGGAGATAGATTTTATGGAAATAATAAAGTGGAGGATCCAAGCTGGAGCTTAATGTATCTGCATGCTAGCGCTTTATCTTTTAGGCATCCTGATTCAAGGGAAATAATCGAGCTTGTATCAGTTCCAGCATATGCCCAACATGCCATTGATGCAACCAAGCTCCAAGCACTGCTACAAAATTCACCTGTTATTTCGCCATAGCTTATCCTCTAGTAGTTGCTAATAAAAAACCAAATAAAAACCGCATATAAATGCGGCTTTTAAAGATTTTAGCTACTAAACCTTATTAAGTTCTTAATTTTTTTCGCCACGAGCACGTTTAATGCAATCAAAGGCGGCCTGAATATCCTTAGCCTTTTCGGCATAGCTGGCAATCATCTCATCAGGGATACCCTGAGATTTCAATCTATCGGGGTGATACTTCAGCATGAGCTTCTTATGGGCCTTGCGTATCTCCTCCCATGAGGCCTCAGGAGAGACACCAATTATCTTATAGGCCTCCTCTAGCTGAGAGGCTGTGCTTTGCTGCTGATACTGTCCACCCTCATAGCCATTTGAGGAGTCATTATCATACTGGCTATTATTTTCCTGATAATAGTCACCATCTTGCTGCTGACGCTGGTATTGGTACTGATAAAAGCCCTGACGAAATTGCATTTCCGCCATACGCATTTGGATCATGCGATCGATAAGCTCTTTAGGTACACCTAAGCCATTGGCGACCTCTAGCAGACGACGATATTCCTCCTGCGAGATCTTGCCATCGGCCAAGGCCATCTGAACCAAAAGCTCAAGCAAAATGGAGACTATATTAATGTTCTCCATGCAGGCGCGACGAATGTTGACTATTTCTGCATTTAAATCAAAATCGGTGGCCTTACCGCGATTAAAGGCCTGCTGAGCCTGAGAGCGCGATGCAGTATCATTCATCTTCAGCATATTCATATACTGCTGAGCCTGAGCAATAGCCTCCTTTTGGATGGCACCTGCTCCGCGGGCAATATAGCCTAAGAGCATGAACATGCCATACAGCAGATCGTTATTCTTGCCCTGAGTATATTGAAAGGCCTGCTGTGCCTGCTTAATGCTATTACGCTGCTGATTTTCTTTTTTATCTATAAAATACCAACCAGCCAAAAAGCCTATGATAGCTCCCGGCAAGCCCATCACAAAAACACCGATAATGGCGCCTAGGATCCTTCCTTTTGTACTCACGCTAAATCTCCGCAACTAAAGTTGTCTTATTGTAAATTATTTTTGTTACTCAAACTGTAGCCTACAATTGCGCAAAGCATATTCATCTGCCTGTTGCAAACGCTCTATGGTACCAACATCAAACCATTTTCCACTGAGCAAGCATCCCCTTAACTTATTGTTTGCTATAAGATTTTCAAAAACAGGACGTAGAGGATAGCGCTTAATCTCCATATTTTTGAAAATATCAGGACTATATATAGCAGCACCCGAAAAAGTTACTCCCGCCCCCAAGCTCAGTAATCCATTGTTTGCCAAGTAAAAATCCCCCTGAGGATTGTGAGGTGGATTTTCGGTCATAAATAAGAGCGCCTCACCTGCAGAGATTTCTTGCTCTATAAATTGAGAATAGTCTGCATCCATATAGGTATCGCCATTTACCACTAAAAAAGGCTTACCCTCAAAAAAAGGCAAAGCCTTAGCAATTCCACCAGCAGTCTCTAAGCCACCGCCCTCTTCAATGCTGTGAGTTATATGTACTGAAAACCTATGTCCATCCCCAAGAAAATCTACAATCTTCTCTGCAAGCCAAGCCGAATTTACGATAATATCTTTAATGCCGGCTTTTTTTAATCTTGAAATATGCCATAGCAAAAGCTCAACTCCGCCCACCTTTACCATGGGCTTGGGAATTGAATCAGTTATTGGACGCAGTCTCTCACCTCGACCTGCGGCTAATATCATTGCGCGCATGACATAACTCCTATGACATCAATCCTATGCAATTAATCCGATAAAATTCTTGGTGCGATCTTTTCGCTTAAGAATTCATGCAAGTTAATTAATCCGGCATTTTTACTTTCAGCAAGACAATATTGCATTACCAAAGGCAGATCTTTTAAATAGCCACTCTTGCCATCTCTAAGATTGAGCCTATTAAAAATTCCCAAGACCTTTAAATGACGCTGCAGTGAAGTCATATTAAAGGCAACATTAAATTCATCTTGTGACCAAGCGCTAATTAAGGAGGAATTTTTTAAGGCATCAAAGCTCTTGGCGATTAATTCAGCTCTTAAATCATCTCCAAGATCGACATAGCAATCGCAAATTAAAGATGCGGCATCGTAGGTTATAGGTCCCTTGACCATATCCTGAAAATCAATAACCGCTAGCTCATTCCCCACCACCATCAGATTGCGACTGTGGAAATCGCGATGCATGGCAACTTGAGGCTGATCTCTGCAGCATTTAATTAAAGTAGCCAAGCTATCATCGAGCATAGCTACCTCGCCTTTGCTCAAGCTTAGATGCAGAGTCTTATCTAAGAGCCACTCTAAAAAGATCCCAAACTCCATTTTGATAAAGGCCTCATCAAATGACGGGAGCTCTAGGCTTACCTTAGCAATTTTAGGAAGCAAGGATATAGCCTTTATATAAAAAGCCTCTCTTGCATCCCCTACGGCTACGCTTGCAAAGGTTGAAGTACCAAGATCCTCTTCAATTAAAAAGCCCTGCTTTAAATCATAGGCAAGAATTTCGGGAGCCTTAATTCCAGCTTCAATTAAAGCCTCATCAATGGCAATGAACTCTTTGTTTTTCTGAGATTGCGGAGGAGAATCAACAGCGATTATATTGTTAAAACGAAAATAGCGGCGAAAGCTTGCGTCGCCTCCTAAAGCAGAGAGCACCACTCTGCCTTGGCAAAGGGTGCTCTCAACAAAAGCCTCAAGGGCCTCTTTTCTAATATCAGTCACGACGGAATACCAGATCCCAAACTCCGTGGCCCAGTCGCTCTCCGCGAGCCTCAAACTTAGTTAGAGGTCTCCAAGAAGGACGGGGAATATATGTACCATCAGCTGCAGTATTGCTAAAGCCCTCAGCACGAGTCATGACCTCGAGCATTTGCTCGGCATACTCCTGCCAATCAGTTGCAAGTCTTACTTCAGCGCCATGCTTTAACACAGGAGCTACCATGGCGATAAAGTCATCATTGATCAAGCGACGCTTGATATGACGCTTCTTAGGCCAAGGATCGGGGAAGAAGATCTGCAAAACATCTACGCTTTCAGGCCTTAAGCACTTTTTAATCACCTCGAAGGCATCGAAGTGAATAATACGTACATTAGTAAGTTCCTGCTCTTCAATAAGCTTTAAGCAGGATCCCACTCCCGGAGGATGCACCTCAATACCGCAATAGTTGCGCAAGGGATCATTCTTGGCCATTTCACAAAAGGAAACACCCATGCCAAATCCAATCTCAACTACCAAGGGAGCACTGCGACCAAAGGCTTTATCAAAATCGATGTACTCAAGTGAGCTTGCATCGATTAAGTATTTTGGCCCCAACTCCTCCATGGCGCGATCTTGAGCGGCAGTCATACGTCCGGCTCTAATGACAAATGAGCGTACATGACGATCATTAGGATCAGTTAGAGTCGAACTACGGCTTTGATTCTCGGCCATTAGATAAGTTCCAACTCCTGCATTGCAGCCTTAATTTCAGCACGCAGGCCATCGCTAATTGGTAATACTGGCAATCTTACCTCTTCGGTGCATAAGCCTAAGAGGGAAGCAGCATACTTAGCAGGACCTGGAGATGGCTCCTTAAACATGAGCTTGTGTAATTCCATCAGTTTGTCCTGAAGCTCTCTTGCCTCAACCCACTTATTCTCAGCGCATAAGGCCTGTACCTTAGATACCAAGGCCGGAGCAATATTGGCAGTAACAGAAATACAGCCCACGCCACCTGCGACGTTATAGGAGACCTGAGTAGAATCATTACCTGACAACCAAGTAAAGTCATCACGCTTAATTAACTGACGCTCAAGCCAAGGACGCTCTAAATCACCAGTTGCATCCTTGATACCGGCAATATGAGGAAGCTCAGCCATCTTTGCAACTGTTGCAGGAGTGATGTTAACCACTGCACGGCCAGGGATGTTATAGATGATAATAGGAAGAGAGGTCTCATCATTGATCATCTTAAAGTGAGCATAGAGACCATCCTGATTGGGGCGATTGTAGTAGCCTGCAACGTGGAGCACACCATCAGCACCAGCCTTCTCGGCAGCATTGGTCAAACGTACAGCCTCAACAGGATTGTTAGAGCCAGCACCTGCCAAAACAGGAATACGGCCCTTAACTATCTGAGCAGTAAGAGCTACCACGCGCTCGTGCTCCTCGTGAGTTAAGGTCGGGCACTCACCAGTGGTGCCTGCAGGAACGATGGCGTTAGTACCGTTGGCAATATGCCACTCCACCATCTTCTCAAGCGCAGCTTCATCTAATTTGCCGTTTTTAAACGGAGTGATCAGAGCTACTAAAGAGCCATGAAATAAATGAGCCATATTTTAATCACCTATTAGTTATTAGAAGGTCTTAAAGTCGGGAAAAGAATAACGTCACGGATAGTGTGGCAGTTAGAGAACAGCATTACTACGCGATCAATACCAATGCCCTCACCTGCAGTAGGAGGCAAGCCGTGCTGCAAAGCAGTAATGTAGTCGGCATCATAGTACATAGCCTCATCATCACCGTGCTTCTTAGCCTCAGCCTGAGCCATGAAGCGATCGGACTGATCATCAGGATCATTTAACTCTGAGAAGCCATTGCCGAGCTCACGGCCACCGATGAAGAACTCAAAGCGATCGGTAAAGGCAGGCTCTGAATCAGAGCGACGAGCCAAAGGAGAGATCTCAGCAGGATAGCTAGTGATGAAGGTAGGCTGCTGCAAATGCTCTTCAACCAACTCATCAAACAAGGCGGCAATGTAGTTGCCCAAGGTCCAGCCAGGAAGCATGTCACAGTGAAGCTTTTCACACCAAGCCTTAGCCTTAGCCTCATCCTCAAGATCAGCCATAGTGATGCCCTTTTCAGCACCATATTTCACGATGGACTCTTTCATAGTTAAGCGCTCAAAAGGCTTACCAAAATCGATATCCAAGCCAGTCTCACCTTCCTTGCCATAGTGAACCTTAGTGGTACCTAAGATTTCCTGTGACATGGTACGGAAGAGCTCCTCGGTTAAATCGATGAGATCGTGATAGTCATGATATGCCCAATAGAATTCGATAGTGGTGAACTCAGGGTTATGACGGACATCGATGCCTTCGTTTCTGAAGCAACGGTTGATTTCATAAACGTTCTCAAAGCCACCTACAACCAAACGCTTTAGGAAAAGCTCAGGAGCGATACGCATGTACATATCGATATCCAAAGCATTGTGGTGAGTCATGAAAGGCTTAGCATTAGCACCACCAGGGATGGTGTGCATCATAGGAGTCTCAACTTCCATGAAGCGCTTAGAATCCATGAACTTACGGATATAGGAGACTATTTGAGAGCGGATCTTAAAGGTACGACGTGAATCCTCATTGGCGATCAGATCAAGATAGCGCTGACGGCAACGAGCCTCCTGATCGGTTAAGCCCTTATATTTCTCAGGAAGAGGACGCAAGGCCTTAACGAGCAGGCGTAGCTTCTTAACATGAATAGATAGCTCACCAGTCTTAGTCTTGAAGGCAAAGCCGGTAACACCGACGATATCACCCAAATCAAGCTTCTTAAATAGATTCTGGTAATCACCATCAGGAAGATCATCACGAGATACGTATAGCTGGATCTTGCCATCAACATCCTGAATGGTAGCAAAGGAAGCCTTACCCATGATACGACGGGTCATCATACGACCTGCGATGGTGTACTCATGCTTTTCAGCCTCAAGAGTTTCTGCATCCTTATCACCGCAAGCTGCACGTACATCGGCAGAGGTTGCATCACGATGAAAATCATTAGGATAGGCCTGACCTTGCTCACGCAGAGCCTCGAGCTTATCGCGGCGCTCCTGCATGACATTGTTTAAATTCTCAGTAGAGTTAAGCTCTTCTTTTTCCTGTGCCATTTTTATTTTCCTAAAACAATTGGTTACAGCCCTGATTTGAGGCTTGCTTCAATAAATTGGTCTAAATCACCGTTTAATACCTTTTGAGTATCACGGCATTCAACGCCAGTACGCAGATCCTTAATGCGCGCATCATCTAAAACATAAGAGCGGATCTGACTGCCCCAGCCGATATCTGATTTACTATCCTCAACCACCTTAGCCTCAGCCTGACGCTTTTCTAGCTCTAAAGTGTACAAACGAGCACGCAATTGCTTCATAGCCTGATCGCGGTTTTGAAACTGTGAGCGCTCGTTCTGACAAGTAACCACAATACCTGTGGGAATATGGGTAATACGTACTGCAGATTCAGTTTTATTAACATGCTGACCACCAGCACCTGATGAACGGAATACATCAGTCTTCAAATCAGCAGGATTGATATCAATCTCGATGTTGTCATCAATTTCTGGATATACGTATGCAGAGCAGAAGGAGGTATGACGACGATTGTTAGAATCAAAGGGAGATTTTCTCACCAAACGATGAACACCAGTTTCAGTGCGGAATAAGCCATAGGCATGCTCTCCGGTAAACTTTAGTGTTGCTGACTTAATACCAGCAACTTCACCGTCAGTTACTTCCTCAACCTCAGTAGTAAGACCTTTCTTTTCTGCGTATTTAATATACATACGCATTACCATTTCAGCCCAATCCTGAGCCTCAGTACCACCGGATCCTGATTGAATATCCATATAGCAGGGATCGTTATCATGGGGACCTGAGAACATACGCTCAAGCTCTAAAGTAGAAATGATTTGCTCAAGCTTGTCAGCCTCAGAGTGAGCCTCGGCCATAAGATCAGGATCTTCCTCCTCCCCTGCCATCTCTTCTAAGGTAGCAATGTCATCGAAGGTTTGATCTACAGCTTTAAAACGATCAACAATTGAGCTTAATGAAGTTTTTTCACGACCTAACTCTTGAGCCTTTTCAGGATCATTCCAGAGCTCAGGATCTTCCATAAGACCTGATACTTCCTCTAGACGTTCCTCTTTTGCTCGCAAGTCAAAGATACCCCCTGAGCGCATCGGCACGCTCTCTAAGCTCCGCAAGACGAGGCTTTAGGGAAATAGTTTCTTG
The DNA here is from genome assembly GCA_963639245.1 of Bacteroidaceae bacterium. Classification (GTDB taxonomy): domain Bacteria; phylum Pseudomonadota; class Gammaproteobacteria; order Enterobacterales; family Succinivibrionaceae; genus Succinivibrio. The sequence goes on along the minus strand of CAVHVI010000094.1, from coordinate 1,544 downwards.
CACTTTTGTACCCTTAAAATTTCTTGATATCAAATTCATCCCCGCGCGCTTTCTGCCACGGAGTAAGTGATCAGACTATTATATCAGACGAATGGCTGCTTTCTTTGTAAAAATCCGATGGGAATGGGAAAAGAGCGGGTAATTGAATGTTGCCAAAGAGTGATGCGATCTTTGGCAACATAAAAGTTTAGGATCCAATGATCATGCGGCTGTATTTACCTGTTGCACGCTTTATTACGGCAGCAATAATTATGCAAACAGTACATACCGCTATCGCAATTAAAAAGCACATCAAATGCAAACCATAAAAATTGAAATGTGAAAAGAAGACCTTATGGCCATGACGTTCCAAATGTAACAAGGCAAATTGATGGATAAAGAAAATAGAGAACGAGTATTTAGCCAAGATATTTAAGCACCACTTAAGCCATTTCCATCCTGCATCCTTGAACCAGCTAAAGCAATACACTAATGTTAGGCACAGCATCATCTTACCAATTACCATCCACTCGATCCGATGAAACTTGAGATCATAGGTACCAAAATCAGCTAAATAATGCCTATCACCAGAGCATGCAAGTGCGGCCATTACCATAACGGTTCCGGCAATGATACATTGCTTGGAGGTCTTATCTAAATTTTTGAGCTTATCGTAATAAATTCCAACAAGAATGCCGAATAGGTAAATTGAATTCCAAAAGAAAGCGGACAGGAATGCATTGCCGTTGTGTCGCCCCATCCCCATACTCACGAATAAGGATATCGCAAATACAATCATCTGATAGCGAAGGCGTAACTCAATAAACTTAAGATATAAACACGAACAGCAAAATACGACCATGATGAAAGGCACATACCAAAACGAGGCGTACACATAACATCCGTAAAACATGAAATTAGAATCAAAGAAACTGCCATGTTTAGAGATTAAACGGAAAGCTGCAAACAAAGTTGCGATGATAAACCAAGGACAAAGTACCTTCTTTACTTTGCCGGTGAGGAATTTTTTATAATCAAAACCGCGCTTATAAAAAATGTGATAAAACAAGAACCCTGATATAAAAACGAAAAGAGATGAAGCTCCATCGACAAGCGTGGCACGAACATTATCAAAAATCCACCACGTGCTAGACCAATCGGCTTTGCTATTGCCGCCGATCCAACCTCTCATATGACAGTAGACAATAAAGAAGATTGCTAATCCTCTGAGATAATTAATTTCCGTGAAATAGTCCTTTTTAGGATTAGAGGCAGAAATTACGATCTGAGGATTTAAACTTGTTGAACAATTGCTCATAACGTATTGGGAGATGTAGAGATAGACAACGCTTGTATTCAAAAAGCCATTCAAAGCTATTCTTATTAGCAAGCAAACCATACAAAGGATAAAAAAAAACGTCGCATCGTCAATAAAAAAGATTTAACCAATTGATTTTAAATCATTTTATTAACTCAACCCCAAAAAAATACGCTATTCTTTGCAGAGATAAAAAAAAATCCTCCGCTATTGGCTAAACAACCGCGGAGGAAAACTAGAGAAGGAT
>CAVHVI010000093.1:0-8810 GCA_963639245.1 Bacteroidaceae bacterium | reverse complement strand
GCTAAATAGATCTAATTTCTCATCATAGAACGAGGTATTAGCATCTAAGATACCTAGCAGACTGTGATAGAAGTTGTCATGAGAAAACTCCTTTTTAGCGTGATCGGTTAGACACTGCATATTCATATGATGATCCTCAATAAAGGAATTTGAGAACCAAGTCATCATCGGGACGCGCTTTTGCTCATCAGGGGCAATAGCATATGGTGCACCATGTAGGAATAAGCCGTTTTCACCTAAGGACTCACCATGATCTGAAATATAAAACAGCGCTGTGCCAAAATCCTTTTGATAAGGCATGAGCTCAGCAATAGCCTGTCTTACCACATAGTCGGTGTATGACAGCGTATTGTCATAGGAGTTTACAATTTGCTCCACGGAGCAGTTTTCAATATCGCCACGCTCGCAGCTTGGCTTAAAGATCTTCTTATCATCAGGCACACGCTCAAAATAGGTAGGACCATGAGATCCTATTAGATGTAGGAAGATAACCGTATTCTTACGCTCCTTTGACGAGCGTGCTAGAACAGATTTAAGACGTTTGAGCATGACTTCATCATAGCAGGTACCATTCTTGCAAAGTCCCTTAAAATCAGGCTCATTAGGATCGATATTTTCATGTTTTACGCGATCACAAACTCCCTTACAGCCACCATCATTATCAAACCAAATAGTACGATAGCCGGCGTACTTTAAGACATCTACTAAGGAAGTAGAGTTATAAGCCTTGGTCTCATCATAGGATGAGCGTTTCATGTTGGAGAACATGCAGGGAACAGAAACAGCAGTTGCTGTACCACAGCTTTGCACTGGAGCAAACTTAGTGAAATTGCTAGCAGGCAAATCGTCAGTATAAGGAGTGGTATTACGTGCATAACCATTGTGCTTAAAGTTTTGTGCTCGGGCAGTTTCTCCCAAGACCACGACAAAAAGCTCAGGACGCTCACCAGGGTTGTCAATATCTGCATCTGCACCTATATGCTGAAACTCAATTTTGGTGGGAAAATAGGTTTGCTTAATGGCCTTAATGCCATACCAAACAAAGTTATAAGGCGAGATCTCCTTGCGCAGAATATTATTGTTACGCCCTATTGATGCGTAGTTTTGATAATAAGCAGCACCGATCAAGGCAATGGTTGCAGCCGCGCCTACAAGGATAATCAACCTTCCCAAAATTGCGCGCAAAAAGCTCCTAGGCCACCTTATCTTGATAAACAGCAAAAGCGCCGCGGGAATAAAACCAAAGATAAAGGCATTAAAAATAGACTCAAAGGTGACATAGGTTGCAGCCTCGGCAGGATGCGTCTGCAATAGGTTAACCATCATGTCATAGTCAAAAATAGTGCCATAGCGATAGGCAAAGTGACCAGTAATAGCTCCTGCAAATATAAGGAAGGCCATCACCGTCTTAAAGACATAACGCCACAAAAAGCATAAGAAAATTATGGCAAGCAGTGAGAATAACACCAATGGTGGTGTCATGGCGAACACGGTGCTCACATTGTCACTATCCGCTAAAATTCGATAGAAATGGGATAGCAACTGCATGTTTAGCAGTGTTGAGTAATAGAGGGTTACAAGGATAAAGACTACATACCAAGGTAAACCACGTGTATGTAAAAAGCTCAGCGCTCCTTTAAGATGTGAAAAAATAGAAGCGATTTTTGTAATATTGCCTGTCATATAGCAGATCCTGTTAGTTTGACTGCGCCCATCTTAAAAAACGTCACTTAGACAAAAGTTATTTTTGAAAGTTTCCACACGAAGTATGTGCACTAAAAAAAGACAAAAGCCAGCAATTTATAGGTAATTTTACTGGCTTTAGTCTTATATTTATTTTGAGAAAAGCTTATTTATGCTCTAGGGCATGAGTTTTCCCACCACCTACACCATGTAAGAGGCTAAAGCCTTCAGCACCATCCTTCTGGCCCTGCTTAAAGGCATCGTAGCCAGATTGAGTCATACGTCTTCTGCGACGAGCGGTGTGGTGCAGATCTGGATGCTTCTCCTCCATATATTCTGCAGTTAATCTCTCAATCTCAGAGTCATTGTCACTTACAAACTCTTGCACCTTCTTATAAACAGAATATACCCATCCTTCAAGGTAATTTTTTACACGACGCTCATACTCAGACTTAAGCTTAGTTGAGATCTTGGGATAACGGAAAGGGAAGATCTCATCAAATTCAGCAAATGATTTAGGCTCATAATCATTTAAAAGCTTGTCATAGATGAGAGGATGTGGGAAACCATACTTTCCAACAAGGATCTCCTCAACAGTGTTTTTAATAAGAGCCTGCTTAGTCTCAGCTCTATAAGCTGTAGCCGCAATTTTTACCTGACGCTGAAGAAAAACACAGGTATGAGTTGCAGGCTCTAATCTATCCTTAGGGCCTACAAGATGAATTGATTTAACCGTGCTTGCAGAGCTCATTGAAACAAAACGCTCCAAGCCAAAGCATTCAGCCACAATATTAGCTAAGGTACAGCTGATAGTAACAGAACGTATACCAGGCATGATTTCACATTCTTCTTCAGAAATTGAGGATAAAGACAATTCCTGTTCGGAAATTCCATGCATACTCATCAGCTTTTGCGCGCGTGATAAAGCTGCAGCTGCTTCATTAGGATTAGAGCTTTTAGATAGAGCTAATAATTTCTCAATTCTATTGAGAAGGGATGATTGATCTTTATCTTTATCTTCCATGGCATTCTTACAAGGCTAAAAGTGGTCAAACTAAACAGAGTAGGCCGCGATTATATCAGCTAAAAAAAGCTTTATCCGCCAATCCCTAAAGAGAAAAGTTTTCTAGCTAAGCTCTCTTGTGGGAACAAAGACCTGCGCACAAAGTCCGCCTTCTGGGCGATTTGAGAACTCGCAAGAGGTTCCTATTTCATTGCAGGTGGATTTCACAATTGCAAGGCCAAGGCCTGTTCCTTGAATACGTGAGGTATCTCCTCCCACACGATAAAAGGGCTCAAATACCTTTTTAAGATCCTCTTTGGGGATCCCTGGTCCCGTATCTAACACCGATAGCATACAGCCACCAGGCACGCTCTCTGATACGAGATCGATAGTCCCCCCATCAGGAGTGTATTTAATGGCATTAGAGCAAAGATTCATTAAGATAGTCTTAAGCTGGGCTTTTAAGGATACTACCGTTAATACCTCTGTTTTTAAAACACCAAGATCGAGGTTCTTAGCATCGGCAAGCTCACCTAAATTATCAAGAATGTCGATAAATAATTCCTTAACATCCACTTCTTCATACTTAATTCCTCCCTCGGCACAGCGCGCTCTGGCTAAGGTTAAAAGCGAATTGGTTAAGGCCTGCTGATTACGGATTGCATCACGTATTCCATAGAGTTTTTTTAATTGCTCCGGAGTTAAACCTTCCTCATCAAAATTTTGTACCTTAAGGGACAAGGCTGTAAGTGGTGTGCGCATCTCATGGGCAGCGTCAGCGATAAAGCGTCTTTCATTACGTATGCTCTCATGAGTTAGACGAAAGAGCCTGTTTAATGAATGGATCAAAGGATCAAGCTCTGATGGTACCTTGGCCTTAATAGGAGAGAGATCGCTTTTTTCACGCTGATAAATAGAGCGCGCAAGCCGCCTTACTGGCTTAAACATTAAGGAAATGAGTACTACCGCTGATGGAATGAAAATGCAGATTAAGAAAATAAACTCAAAAACCACACTCATTAGGGCACGGGTTGCTAAGGATTCAACTAAGGCCATGGGACGTGCTACCACAAAGCGCACTCCGGAGTGATTAGTTGCGACATAAGCACGCACGCGCTTATCGGCAATCAAAATAGTGTAGAAGCCATCGCCAACGCCTGACGGTAAATACAAAGGCTCGCCTGGATTTGAATAGATTGGCGCAATGATGATCTCTTGATGTCTAAAGAAGAGATCGCCTAAGGATGGTACTGGACCTGATGCCTGACCTCCACGCATGCCATGACGTGACAAATAGCTCTCTTGCGGTGCTACCTCTAGCCCCTTAAAAAAGGGACTTTCCCAACGCTGAGGAATTAAGAGATTGTAATCAATAACGACCGAAGCGATCTGCGAGAGCTCCTCATCGACATAGGCCTCAATTTCCTCTAGGCCCTCATGATAAGAGCGCACACAGAAGATGCCTGCGAAAATGACGCCGATGATGGAAATACAAATACAAAGACGCAATCTTAAGGAACGCCATAACCTTTCCTTGCGTCCCTTATCTTTGACATTAAAAGATCCTGCCTTAGTAAGACGCTGCTTAAGCTTGGCAAAAATAGGCAAGATCTTAAAATTACGGAGGTTAATTTTAGAAAGTCTTGAGAGCAATTGAGCTCTTAACACTCCTTTGCGACCTTCCAACCTACACCTCGAACATTTTTAATCGCACTAGCACCTAGCTTGCGACGCAGATTATAGATAATGAATTCCACGGCATTGGATTCAACCTCATCCCCATAACCATAGAGCTTATCCTCAAGCACCTCTCGAGATAAAACAGCACCAGGTCTTATAAGCAAAGCCTCAAGTAAGGAGTACTCGCGCGCCGTAAGCAGAACAGGAACTATCTTGACATCCTCTCCCTCCCCCTGACGCAATTGCGCCTCATGGGTTACAGGATCTAAGGTAATAAGACCGTTAGTTAAGTTATTTATATCACTGCTTTGACCGCTACGTCTCATGACCGCACGAATGCGAGCCTCAAGCTCAGTTAACTCAAAGGGCTTTACCACATAATCATCAGCACCAACGTCAAGGCCACTAATTCTGTCATCTAAGCCATCACGTGCGGTAATAATAATAACTGGAGTGGAAATCTTTTGGGAGCGCCAACGACGAAGCAAAGTAATGCCATCCATGCCAGGCAGACCTAAATCCAAAAGAATAATATCGTAGGCTGTATCCTTAGGGGCATACAAAGCCTGCTCGCCATCATTGAGTACATCCACCGCACTGCCTCGTTTTTTTAAGGCCTCAGCAGTTTCCTCTGCAATACGAATATCATCTTCAACCAAAAGAATACGCATACCGTTCCTCCGTTGAACAAAAGAATAGATTATGACTATTAGACGTGAATTAGAGACTAAAGTTCGCGCTTGGCAAAGCTTATTATCTCAGGGCAGATGCTTTCAAAGTTTTCGTAGCGATGACAGCCGCCTTCCTTCACATTAATTATGGCTCCACGATAGAAGGACTGAGACTTAGTATAATCTAACACCTCATCTCCTGTTTGTAGATAGACTATGGTCTGCGAAGGAATAAAGTTTGAGTTTTCTCTATCTAGAGCCTTAAGATCCTCAATCATATGAGGCTCTAATACAAAATCTCTATTGGTAAAATCGTTATGCTGAGGCCCTATTAAAGTTTCAAAATACTCCTGAGGATGTACGCATGGATTTATAAGCGCACATCTTATGCCATAGCGAGCTTGCAGTAGCGTACAAAAAAAGCCCCCCATAGAGCTTCCAATTAGGAAAAGCTCCTTATCAAGTCTTGCTCGCACAAAGACATCTAAGGCCATTGCGGCCTCTTTTGGCGTATCTGGGAAATCTACTGCCTCAAAGGTATCGTGTGGACAATGCTCCTTTACATAACGCTTCATAATGGAGGCCTTTTCGGCATTAGGACCTGATAAAAAGCCATGAATATATGCAATGAGCATCAATAGCCTCGAGCACTAAAATTAGGAACAAAACGTTTTTCTTTGTCGATGAGACGGAACACCTCAGTATCAAAGGTTCCATCTTGAGAGAAATAAAGATATCTCCATCCAGGGCCCTTGGTATCAAGCTCAAACTCAGTTGATCTTGGCATAAACTGAATAGAGGTAGAGGGAGTTGCAATATACCTTATTCCGCGCCTAATTTCATCAAACTCCTGATGCACATGTCCTGATAACACCAGCTTCACAGTTTCCATATGACGTACAAAGGCTACAAACTCATCTTGGTTATGCAGAGTTTGCGTATCAAGCCAGGTACTTCCAACCATTGCCGGAAGATGATGGATCAAGGCTACGGTGTATAAATTAGAATTTTCTCTTACACAAGAGTCTAAAAATTCAAGCTCGGAGCGCTGTACCCAACCATGAGCTTGGGCATAAACCTCAGAGTTTAAAAAGACAAACTGCCAATTGCCGCATATCACGTGACGTGCAGTATTGATCCCCATAGGTCCAAAAATTCGGTACTCCAAAGGACCATCATCGTGATTGCCTGGTAAAAAGAATATGGGCGCAGACAAGGACTGTGCCATATTGGCAAACCGGCAGTATGACTGAGCTGAGTAATCCTGCGAAATATCACCAGTAACCGTGACAAAATCGTAGGCTATATTCTGAGAGGCGATAGCATCTAACACTGCTTTAAAGGATTGAGCAGTATTTATACCTAATAAACAGCCGTTTTCTTCCTCAAAAAGATGAGTATCGGTGATCTGCAACACACAAAATCTACCGTCAGTCCTCTTGGGAGTGATGTTAAAAACGCCGCTGTCCATTTTATCTATCTCGTAAAAAAAATCCTCTTTTGACGACTAGCGTCAGGTGAGAGGATTTTACACAGTTGTCAAAAAATAAAATCTGACGTGATCGGCAATTTTTACTTTTGCTATTAAGTATTTACGATCGCCTTCACAACTTATCAGTGAGCCTTAAGCTCCTCATGATGAAGCTGTAAATGCATCAAGGTGATGAGCGCAGCTGCATTGTGAATACGTCCATTAAAGCACTCCTTAAAGGCATCCTTGGCAGGAGCTTTAAACACTCTAATGTCCTCATTTTCGTTATCAAGCCCACCATGGCTTTCAAGTTTTGATAGATCCACCTTAGCAATATAAAGAGTAGTGCATTCACTAGCACCACCGGGGCTTGGATATTGAGCACAGATCTTGATGAGATCTGAGGCTTTAATATTAAGACCTGCTTCCTCATTAAGTTCGCGCACTGCAGCCTGCTCAGGAGTCTCGCCCTTGTCGATCATGCCTGCTACAACTTCGATAAGCCACGGAGAATCAAGATCACTTAAAGCTCCTGGTCTAAACTGCTCAATTAACTGCACTTCGTCAGTTACAGGATCATAAGGAAGAATAGCTACGGCATCCGCATCACGCTCAAACACCTCACGGCGAAGCGGCTTTTGCTCCAAGCCATCAAAACGAGGATAAGTCACAATATATTGATCAATTGCGAAAAATCCCTTGTAAACACGCTCTTTTTCTAAGATATTCACATCCTTTAGAGTAAATCTTGGGGTGAATAAATTTTCTTTTGCGCCCATATAATTACTGCGCCCTGTCCTAAAATGTTGTCAAACAACAACGAGGTTATATCAACGATGGCAAAACTGCTACTTAAAAACGCAACTCTAGTCTGCCCTGATCGTATTATACAAAGCGATCTACTTACTGAAGATGCATATATCTCAAAGATTGCTCCTTCTATTAGCGATGATGGCGCTGAAATAATAGATTGTGAAGGACTGCTAGTGCTTCCAGGTCTTATCGATGAGCATGTACATTTTCGTGATCCAGGTATGCCAAGCAAGGCTACTATCTTCTCAGAATCAAGAGCAGCAGTTCTAGGCGGAGTCACCTCCTTCCTTGATATGCCTAATACTGTTCCTCCAACAGTTACTCAAAAAGATTTAGATAATAAGCTTGCAGTTGCCGCTAAGGACAGTGCTGCCAATTACGGCTTCTACTTAGGTGCATCAGGAGACAATCTTGAGGAACTCAAGCGTACCGATCCCAACAAGATAGCCGGTATCAAGGTCTTCATGGGTTCAACTACAGGCAATTTACTAGTTGAAGATGAAAATGCCTTAGTAAAGATTTTTACTGCAGCTCCGGTTATCTACGCTACTCACTGCGAGCTTACCTCCATTATTGATGAGAATACCAAGCGCGCGCGTGCTATGTACGGAGATAACATTCCCTTTGATATTCATCCCATCATTAGAAATCGCGATTGCTGCATAAAATCAACTCAAGAGGCCATCAATGTTGCCTTAGGTACTGGCGCAAGATTGCACATCATGCATATCTCCACCAAAGATGAAGTAGAGATGCTTCGTCCTTATATGTTTGGTAATGCCAAAACTCGCCAAATTTCAGGTGAAGCCGCCCTGCCCCATTTATTCTTCTCAGAATGTGATTATCAACGTCTTGGCGGTATGCTCAAATGTAATCCTGCCGTAAAGACTGAGATGGATCGTCTTGCAATTGTGCAGGCTGTTGAGGATGGTGTTTTAACTACCATAGGTACTGATCATGCACCACATGAAATTGAAAAGAAGCAAGGTAATTATATGAACTGCGCTTCAGGATGCACTGGGGTACAGTATTCGTTACTGGCACTTATGGATCTGGTAAAGCGCAAGGAATTAACTTTAGAGACCTTGGTCAAAGCCACCTCTACTAATGTTGCCGATCGCTTCCGCATCAAAAATCGTGGACGTATTCAAGAAGGCTACTTTGCAGACTTTGCAATAGTAAATCCTATTATGCCTCATGTGGTTAACAAGACTGATATTGCCTCATCTTGTGGATGGTCTCCTTTTGAGGGGCATACCTTCAAGAGCTCTGTGGTACACACCATAGTCTCAGGCAAGGTTGCAGTAAGAAATGGAAAACTTGCTGATGAATTACTAGGACAGGCGTTAGCCTTTGACCATATTTAAGGCTTTCTTTATGCCTCTTAAAAAGTGTCACCACTGGTGACACTTTTTAAGATCTCCGCGATCACTGTGAAAAAACATAAGATCGATCCTTACGATCCTGCCTCACCGATCCTAAAATCCCT
>CAVHVI010000092.1:0-8930 GCA_963639245.1 Bacteroidaceae bacterium | reverse complement strand
TCACTTGATAGTATGTGCCATCGTTTATTATAATTGCAAAGTTTGTTATGAACTAGATGGCGCATAAATGCGTGTGCTATGAAATATTTTTATCAATTCTGCGAACCTATCGAGGTATAAGATGCAGGTTTCAACTGAGACTAAAGAAGGCCTTAACCGCGTACTTACCGTAACTGTACCGGCTGAAGAAGTATCCAAAGCTTACGCAAAGAGCTTTAAGAAAATAGCTGGCCGTGCCAAGCTAGATGGCTTCCGTAAAGGTCACATTCCTACAAAGATCCTTGAACAGAACTTTGGTGGCGACATTTTCATGGATTGCTACAACAATCTGATCCAGCAAACCATCGATGATGCTATTGAAGAGAGCAAATTACACGTTGTTGGTCGTCCTAATGTTGATATTAAGGGCGCAGCCTTCAAGAAGGACGAGGACTTCGTTTATACCGCCGCTGTTGAGGTTATGTGTGAGCTCGAGTTGAAGCCTTTTGAGGATTTGAAGCTTAAGACCTTGAAGGGTGAGGTTACCGATGCTGACGTTGAGAAGATGATTGACACTCTTCGTGAGCAGCATGTTAAGTATCAGACCGAAGATGGCTTAGAAGTTGGTCACGGCACTGTAGCTAAGATCGATTTCTTAGGTCGTTGCGATGGTGTTGAGTTTGAAGGCGGCAAGGCTGATAACTTTGACCTCAACGTTGATAAGACTTCTATGATCCCTGGTTTTACTGAGCAGATCATGGGTCACAAGGCTGGTGATAAGTTCACTATCCAGGTTAAATTCCCTGAGGAATATCATGCTGAACACCTCAAGGGCAAGGATGCTGAGTTTGATATCACCGTAAATGCTGTTCAGAAGGCTATTTTGCCTGAGGTTAACGAAGACTTCGTTAAGATCTATGGCGTTGAGGATGGCTCTGTTGAGACCTTCAAGGCTGATCTTAAGAAGAACATGGAGCGTGAGTTAGCTCGTGGCTTACGTAGCCAGACTCGCGATAGACTCTTTGCAGCTCTTATTGAGCAGTATGGTGAGTTTGACGTTCCCACTCCTTTTGTTCAGGTTGAAATTGAGCGCCTACGCCGCAACATGCTTTCCCAGATGAAGTCTTACGGCATGAAGGAGCTTCCTGCGCAGTTCCAAAAAGATGATCTCTATAAGGAAGAGGCTCTTACTGGTGCTCGTTTAGGCGTAATTCTCCGCACTGTTGCTGAGAAGAACGAGATCCTGAAGGCATCTGATGAGTCTATTGAGGCTGAGTTGAACCTTGTTGCTGGTGCTTACGAGAACCCTGAGGAGTTCAAGGAAGAGCTCAAGAAGGATAAGAGACAGTATGGAACCATCCTCGAGCTTGCTTTTGAGCGTGATGTCATCAACACTATTATGGCTAAGGCCACCGATGGTGAAGAGGTATTGACCTTCGAGCAGGTCATCAACTATAGAGCTCAGCAGTACTAATTTTAAGATAAGGAGCTAATCCATGCAGGATTTACGCATGTCATCGCTAGTACCTATGGTAGTTGAACAAACTGGTCGTGGAGAGCGTTCTTATGACATTTTTTCAAGATTATTGAAAGATCGCGTAGTGTTTTTAACCGGAGAGGTCAACGATCAGATGGCTGATTTGGTTGTAGCTCAGCTCCTGTTCTTAGAATCTGAGGATCCTGAGAAGGATATCTATTTATACATTAACTCCCCAGGTGGCGCAGTAACCGCAGGTTTAGCAATCTACGATACTATGCAATATATAAGACCTGATGTATGCACTCTATGCATGGGTCAGGCATGCTCTATGGGTTCGTTCTTGTTAACTGGAGGTGCCAAGGGCAAACGCTTTGCACTTCCTCATTCAAGTATCATGATCCATCAACCCTTGGGAGGTTTCAAAGGTCAAGCATCTGATATTTTAATTCATGCAAATGAAATTCAGCGTGTCAAAAAGACCTTGAACTCAATTCTTGCAAAGCACACTGGACGTGATTTAAGTGATATTGAGCGCGATACCGATCGTGACAATTTCCTCACAGCCCAGGAGGCTTTGGAATATGGCATCATCGATAAGGTGATTGAAAACCGCGATGAGCTAAAAGCACAATAAGGTAGAGAACACAAAATGGCTGACAACGAAAATAAATCGAAGTGTCTGTTCTGTGGTAAGGGTGGAACGGCAACCCGTAAGCTTCTACGTTCTCGCGATGGTTATGCAATCTGCTCAGATTGTATTGAAAAATGCCATCATATGCTTGAGGATCATGACGCCGCTAAGGAGCAGGATGAAGAGCAAGCAACTGGCTTGGATCTTGAAAATATTCCAACTCCTCATGAAATAGCAGCTCATCTAGATGAATATGTCATAGGTCAGGAGGATGCCAAGAAGGTACTCTCCGTGGCCGTCTATAACCATTATCAAAGATTACGTCACAGCGGAGTTGATACCGATGTGGAGCTTGGGAAATCCAATATTTTGATGATTGGACCTACAGGCTCTGGCAAAACTCTACTGGTGCAAACCTTGGCAAAATTCTTAAATGTTCCATTTGCCATGTCGGATGCTACCACCTTAACTGAAGCAGGTTATGTTGGTGAGGACGTAGAAAACGTAATTGTACGCTTGCTTCAAAACTGCGACTTTGATGTAAAGAAGGCGCAAAAGGGCATTATCTATATTGATGAAATAGATAAGATCGCCCGTAAGAGTGAAAATCCATCTATTACCCGCGATGTTTCAGGTGAGGGTGTACAGCAGGCTTTGCTGAAGCTTGTTGAAGGTACCGTTGCCTCAGTTCCACCTAATGGCGGACGTAAGCATCCTCAGCAAAAGATGATTGAGGTTGATACCTCACAGATCCTATTTATCTGTGGTGGTGCTTTCGATGGCCTTGATAAGATAGTTGAGAAGAGAGTTGCAAAGCACGGCTCCATCGGCTTTGGTGCTGAAATTGTTGGCAAGGACTCTCAGCTAAGTTTGTCTGAAAAATATAATAAAGCTGAGCCTGAGGATTTGGTAAAGTTTGGCATTATCCCTGAGTTTGTTGGACGTATGCCGGTTATTACCGCTCTTAAAGAACTCTCACGTGATGATTTAATTCGCGTGCTACGTGAACCGCGTAATGCCATTATTCGCCAGTTTGAGGCCATGATGAGCTTTGAGGGCGTAGAGCTTGAGTTTACTAAGGAAGCCTTAGAAGCTGTTGCTGATGCTGCAGTCAAACGTCACACCGGTGCTCGTGGCTTGCGCTCCATCGTTGAAGGCTTGTTGCTCAACACTATGTATGACATTCCCTCAGTTTCTGATGTAGCCAAGATTGTGGTTGATGAAACTACAGTAAAAGAGGGTAAAGAGCCGCTTATTTTGAGAAAAGAACAGGCTCCTGCATCTTAGGAAAATTATTTCTCTAAACCCGGGCTAAGTCCCGGGATTTTTTTTCAGCGATGCATCAAAATGCTCTTGAAAATGATCAGCAAAAGCTCCATGTAAATTGAAAAAAGTTTTTTAAACGAGACAATATGACCCAGAGAAAAAACAAATCTAGCCAAGTCATTGAGCTACCTTTGGTAACCTTGCGTGGATTGGCTATCACTCCAAGCATCAAGGCCAAAATTCCTCTTGCACGTGAATGTTCAATTGAAGCCGTACGTGAGGCTCAGACTAATGGACATATGGTGGCGATGTTCACTCAGAAAAATGATGAACAGCTTGCCCCTGATTTAGAGGATATCCATAGTATTGGTATTATTGCTGAAGTCATCGATCTAATTCCGCGTCAAGGTCGTAACAAGCACGCCATTGGCTTGATTAAAGGAATTTCTCGTGTTCGTCTTTTAGAGATAAAGAACTCTCAGGATAAAGCCAATTTAAGAATAGCCTCCGTCGAAAAGCTTGAAGAAGTAAAAGCTGATGACAATATCGCCAAGCAGCTTGTTGAAATGCTTCATTCCTGTGTACAGTTTGCCATCGACAATGGTGCAAATTCATCTAATAGCCCCTTTGCTAAGATCCCTGAGTCTCTTTTAAATCGCATGATGAAGTGCGATGAGCTTGGCCTTTTGACTGATCTTATGACCCAAAGCACAGGTCTTGATTCTGATACTAAGAGTATGCTCTTAGGTTGTTTGGATCCTAAGGAGCGTGCCAAGGTCTTATTGTCTGCAGTCAATCTAATCTCCTATAAAAATGAGATTGAAAATCGTCTTATTGATCAAGCTCGTCAAGCAATGGAACGCAACCAAAAGGATTATTTGCTCAATGAGCAATTGCGCATCATTAAAAAGGAGCTTGGGGTAGATGAGACCTTTGAGACTGAAATTGCGAGCATGCAACGTCGTAATGCAGAGCTTAAGGCTCCTGCTTATGTACATGAGCGTCTTGAACGTGAGATCAGAAAATATGAGACCATGAGCATCAATAGTGCTGAGAGCAATGTTGTTCGCAATTATATAGAAACTCTATTTTCTATTCCTTGGGAGACTAAAACCGAGACCTCTAGTGATCTAAAGAAAGCCAAGGAGATCCTAGATAAGGATCATTATGGCTTAGAGAAGGTAAAGGATCGCATTTTAGAATATCTTGCAGTACAAACGCGTACTGAAAAACTCCATGGCCCTATTATTTGCTTGATGGGACCTCCGGGTATTGGTAAGACCTCCTTAGGTCAATCTCTTGCAAAGGCAACAGGCAGAAAATTTGTCAGATTATCCTTAGGTGGTGTGCATGATGAGGCGGAGATTAGAGGTCACCGTCGCACCTATGTTGGTGCACTTCCTGGTCGCATCATTAATAACATGATCAAGTGTGGTGTGAATAACCCCTTGTTCTTGTTAGATGAGATCGATAAGACTTCTGCAAATAGCGTACATGGCGATCCTGATTCTGCCTTGCTTGAGGTATTAGATCCTGAGCAAAACAGTTCCTTTGAGGATAACTATCTTGAGCTTGAGTACGATCTCTCAAACGTGATGTTTGTGACTACGGCTAACTCATATAACATCTCAGGCCCCTTGCTTGATCGTATGGAGATAATTGATCTTTCCTCTTATACAGAGGATGAGAAATTCAATATCGCCAAGAAGCATTTGCTACCAAAGGAAATGCGTAGTTGCTCTTTAACTGAAGATGAGTTTGAGCTTAAGGATGACGCCCTTTTAGAGCTTATCCGCTACTACACTCATGAAGCAGGAGTGAGATCTCTTGAGCGCTTATTAAATGAGATCTGCCGTAAGGTTATCAAAGATAGCTTACTTGCTGATAAGAAGCCTAAGAAGAGCATTGTCAAGGTTAAGGATCTCGAGAAGTTATTAGGACCTCGTCGCTATGACTTTACCTCAAAGCTTAGTGAAAACAAGGTAGGCATAGTAAACGGCCTTGCTTGGACCTCCTTAGGCGGCGATATATTGCAGCTTGAGGTCGTAGCCAATAATGGTAAGGGTAAGCATATTCTCACCGGTAAGCTAGGTGAGGTGATGAAGGAGTCAATTAGTGCTGCCATCACGCTCGTGCGCTCAAAGGCTAATGCCTTGCATTTGGATCCATCTTTCTATGAAAAGAGTGATATCCATGTGCACGTACCTGAGGGAGCAACCCCTAAGGAAGGCCCATCAGCTGGTGTGGGTATGGTAACCGGTATTGTGTCGGCGCTAACTGGAAATCCAGTGCGTGCTGATGTCGCCATGACTGGTGAGATCACCTTAAGAGGTGACGTACTCCCTATCGGTGGTCTTAAGGAAAAACTTTTAGCGGCGTTACGTGGCGGTATTAAGACTGCGCTTATTCCTTTTGAGAATACCAAGGATCTTTATGATGTACCTGAAAAGGTGAAAAACGGACTTAAAATAATTCCTTGCAAGCATATTGAAGATGTATTGAAGGTCGCACTAGAAAACGATCCGGATAAATTTATTCCTACAACCTCATGGAAGGTACAAAGGGCTAAGTCTCCAAAGGTTGCTACTAAGTCAAAGAGCCCTAAAAAAGAGGACGCGGAGGCTTAAATGACTGAGGAGATAAGAGATGATGAATATCTTGAGATTGATGATATCAATGCTCAGGATGTAAATGAAATCAAGGTAGGGGAGAACGAAGAGAGCGCTCCTATTGATAATGAGATCGAGCAGACCATGAAGGCTACGGGGGCGGTGGTATTAGCCCTTGAGCACATGCGTGATCTCATTGCTAAGGATGAAAAGGTTCAAGATCCTGAGGCCTTGATGAAGATCATTCGTCCTATGAGCATGAATATCGAGAACTCCTTGCCATCATTGCATGATTTTATCGATAATCTTGAGACTGTAGGTGAGATAGATAAGGCTGTTGAGGTTCGTCGTCAAATGGAAAGAATTGAGGATGAGCTTTTGCCGGTGGTCTTAAAATATATCGATAGCCATAGTAAGTAAAAGCGATAAAATTCATTTCCTTTAAAAAGGGGCCTACGGGGCTCCTTTTATTTGGATAAAAATAAAAATCTGTCCTAAGGATTAGACGATTTTAATAAAATGAGATTGTAACGAAGTGCATAAAATTAACGTATCTATATAGGAAACGGAGAAAATTTCGCCGCTTATCATTCATAAAATGAGATCTAATTATCATTTTTAACTTAAAAAGGCATTTTTTAAAGCGATGAATAAGCGCGAGGCTTTTTTATGTGCATAATGGGCTAAGTTCAAGCTTTTTACAAAGAGCACAAACATAAGGACTTGGGTATAAAAATCAGGAGATAATCGTGAATAAAGGTCAATTAGTAGAGAGCATTGCTTCAAAGTCTGAGCTTACTAATAAACAGGCACAAGCAGCTGTAAACGCTTTTATTGATACCGTTAAGGAAGCTTTAGCTGCTGGTGATTCTGTTTCTTTGATCGGCTTTGGTACTTTCCTCGTGCGTGAGCGTGCTGCTCGTACTGGTATCAATCCTCGTACCAAGGAAACTGTTCAGATTGCAGCCTCCAAGGCTCCTGCATTCAAGGCTGGTGCTTCGTTCAAGGACGCCTTGAATAAATAAATTCATGTTGTACCGATCAAATCTCTTCTGTAAAACTATAGAAGAGATTTTTTTTGCTCATTTGATACGCTTTAACTTATCCTGATAGGATCACATGACCTCTTAGCTGAGGAGTATGAGGAGATAGACGGATATGACGAGTTCGCGTAGAGTGAGTCACTTAATTGAAATCTATTTACTGTTCAATATCGAAAAGAAATGTAGCTTTAAGGGGGAGATTTACTGTACCGCTTTCGGCTATACATCTTTACCGGATCCTCAGCGATCATCTTACGGATCCCCTGCACAATGATGTAATCAACAGTGGTAAAGTGAACTTGACCTGGCAGAAAGTCTGGTAAGAAGAAAATGTGTCCTACGAGGAGAATATTTACTAGCTTGCCGTTCAGATGATCTCCATCGATTTGAACAACGGCGTTAAGGACGATTAGCCAAGTTCACTTATGTGGTGGTAAAAATTAACTAATTGGCGGAATTGCAAAACGAGGTGTTAGTATGACCATGGAAGAAATTCTAGCAGGTGAATCTAAGAATGTAGAATTCAAGGAAAAACTGCCTGAGAGTAGCATCAAATATATGAAGTCCGTGGTTGCGTTTGCAAATGGAAGTGGCGGAAAGATCATCTTTGGAATTGCCGATAAAACCAGAGAAGTCGTTGGTTTTGACAAAGAAGATGTGTTTAAGAAAATTGATTCTATCGCTAATGCAGTGTCCGACAGCTGTGCACCGGCCATTATTCCAGATATTACGGCACAGACAATCGATGGTAAGACAGTGATTGTTGTTGAGATCTCTGAAGGCAGACAACGTCCATATTATATCAAATCCCTTGGTAAAGAAGGTGGCGTATATATCCGTCTTGCGGGTACTACTCGTCTGGCCGATGACTACCAGCTCAAAGAGCTTATGTTTGAAGGTAGTTATCGTCATTTTGACCAAGTCTTGTGTGTTGGTTTAAAAATTACCGATGAGCAAATAGACGATCTTTGCAAAGCTATGAAGGAACAAGCTATAAAAAATGCACGTAGTGAGGCACAAAAAGCCTCCATCAAGGATGTTGGTAGGCAACAGTTGCGCTCTTGGGGCATATTGATCGAGCAAAACGGAAAGGACTATCCGACCAATGCTTTTGCTATTTTGACTGGATGCGGTGGATTACATGTTGCAACGCAGTGTGGTGTGTTTAAGGGAAAAACAAAGGAAATTTTTGTGGATCGGCGGGAATACAACGGTCCGCTGTGGGAACAGATTGAGGATGCGTTCCAGTATGGTCTAAGGAACATTCATCTTGGAGCAACTTTTGTTGGCGTATATAGGCAGGATGTCTATGAAATACCACCAGATGCTATTCGTGAGTTGATCATCAATGCGATAGTACATCGCAGCTATCTAGATCATGGAGTAGTCCATGTTGCGGTATATGATGATCGACTGGAAATATCTTCTCCTGGAAAGCTACCAATGGGGCAGACCATAGAACGTATGAAGGAAGGATATTCCAAAATACGAAATGAAGCTCTGGCATATGCATTTTCCTACATGAATCTAATTGAGCATTGGGGCAGTGGCATCCCAAGAATTATCGGGAACGTAAAATCTGCCGGCTTGCAAGAACCAGAGTTTATTGATGGAGATTTTGATTTACGCATCAATATTTATCGAAGTCAGAATATGGCGAATGACGCCATGAATAACGCCACGAATGACGCCATGAATAACGCCACGAATAACGCCATGAATAACGCCATGAATGACGCCACGAATAACGCCATGAATAACGCCATGAATAACGCCACGAATGACGCCATGAATGACGCCATGAATAACGCCATGAATAACGCCACGAATAACGCCATGAATAACGCCATGAATGACGCCATGAATGACGCCACGAATAACGCCATGAATAACGCCATGAATGACGCCATGAATGACGCCAC
>CAVHVI010000091.1:0-8947 GCA_963639245.1 Bacteroidaceae bacterium | reverse complement strand
ACTCTTAGGATAGGGCTTGGTATCTGAATAAAGCTTGAAGACGGTAGTGGGGCTTTTATTGCAAGGCTTGAGTTTTGCTGTTGCATCTTGAATCTTAGTAAGCTCTTTAGCACTCATCATTTCATTTGCAAGCAGTGCCTCAAGCGTTGAAATATTCTTTGCAGGCTTTGAGGGGAGGGATACTGTATTTTGGCTGCAGGTTTTGCAATCTATCTCTTTTAGAAGCTGTGAAAAGTCTGCTCCTGCACGGCACTCATAATTACTTTTGCTGTTATCTGAAAAGGTAACAAGACAAGTTTGTGCACTATCTTTTTGGCAAATCTGCTCGTTATTTTTCCTAAGGCAATTTTCTGTGCTTATCTTTTGAGTATGAGAGTGCAATTTAGAGATGGTGTTATGCATGTTTTTTTCACCAAAATGGACAAGGAATTTAATTTAGCAGAGCAAGGAGTATGCCTAAAATAAAATCTTTATAAATCAAAGTAATAGAAGAATGTCTGTGCCTTTTTTAACTATCTTTTTTCCCTAATAGGCAGAATTTGCCGTGACAGCTTTATTAATAGATTTGACAAAGGGGTAAAGGCTTTAGAAAATGAACAAATTAGACCTTGAAATTTTTGCAGAAAGTATTGCGTCGCAACTTGATGCATAGAAGCAATCTTACTTAGGAGTTATACATGCGCGTGCTTAAATTTGGTGGCACTAGTGTCGCCAACGCCAGTCGCTTTATGAGTGTTGCCGACATCGCCGCAGATGAGGCTAAAACAGATCGCGTCTGTTTGGTGCTATCAGCACCTGCCAAAATTACCAACTTATTAGTTGCTTTGGTGCAGGAAGCTATTAATGGCAAAGATGGCAAAGAGCAGAACACTCAGATTAGAAAGATTGTTGAGCCTATTTTTACCACTCTTGCACAAAAGCATCCTGCTTATGATTTAGATGGGGTAAGAGCACAGTTTGAAGATACCATGGCTCTTATCATGAAGCGTATTGCAGGCGCCGCCATGTTAGGTGAGTGCCCAGAGCGCGTACAAGCCTTTATTGAAAGTCGTGGTGAAAGCTTCTCCATTGCTATCATGGCAGAGCTTTTGAAGGCGCGTGGCTTTAAGGTGCGTGTAATTGACCCTACTAAGGTTTTAATTACTGATGGCGGGATCATGGAATCCTCAGTTGATCTTGAGGCCTCTAAAAAAGCCTATGAGGCTCTTCCTGATGATGATCAAGATGCCATTACCCTAATGAGTGGCTTTGCAGGTGGCGATCGTGAAGGAAGAGTTGTGCTTTTAGGTCGCAATGGCTCTGACTATTCTGCAGCCTGTCTTGCTAATATTTGCAATGCTAAGTGCTGTGAAATTTGGACTGATGTTGATGGCTGTTATAGCTGTGATCCACGTGCGGTACCTGATGCTTTGCTGTTAAAGCGCATGTCCTATAAGGAGGCCATGGAGCTATCCTATTTTGGTGCTAAGGTTTTGCATCCTCGTACCATTGCTCCATTGGTAATAGCCGGTATTCCCTGCCTGATTAAAAATACCAATAATCCTCACGGCGATGGTACCTTAATCTCCAATGAATCAGATAGCTCCGTGCCAATTAAGGGTATTTCTGATCTTAAAAATATCTCCTTAGTGAATATTTCAGGTCCTGGCATGAAGGGCATGGTAGGTATGGCAGGACGCCTCTTTACCGCCGTATCCCGTGCAGGTATATCCATTGTACTGATCACTCAGTCCTCATCTGAATACTCTATTTCTTTCTGTATTTCCTCAGCAGATCTGCTTCATGCTAAAAAGACTATTGAAGATGAATTTGCCCTTGAGCTTAAAGAGGGGATGCTTGATCCAATTGAGGTAACCGAAAACTGTGCCATTATTTCGGTAGTAGGCGATGGCATGAGAACCTTAACTGGTACCTCAGGTAGGTTCTTTAGAGCATTAGCCGAGGCCAACATTAATATCAATGCTATTGCTCAGGGCTCATCAGAGCGTTCTATTTCGGCTGTCATTTCTGGAGATAAGGTTGCTGAGGCTATACGTATTTGTCATATGGCCTTCTTCTCCTCCCGTCAAATCCTAGATTTAATCATCGTAGGTGTAGGTGGAGTTGGATCTGAGCTTATTGAGCAGATTAAAAAGATGCATCCCTCACTGCTTAAGCATCAGGGCGTGGATATTAGAGTGGTGGGTATTGCCAACTCGCGTCATTTTATGGTGAATGCTGCTGGTATCGATCTTGAAACCTATCATGATAAGTTGCACTCTCAAAATCTCCCCCCGTTCTCGCTTGAGGAGTGCTGTAGGCTCACCCATGACAGTCATTTGGTAAATCCTATCTTAGTAGACTGTACCTCAGATGATCGCTTGGCTCTGTCCTATTGTGATTTCATGAAGGCAGGACTTCATGTAGTAACTCCATCTAAGAAGGCTAATACTGGATCCTATGCTTATTATTTAAAGCTTCGTGAGACTGCACGCAGATATCATCGTAAGTTCCTCTATGAGGCTAATGTTGGTGCGGGCTTGCCAGTAATTTCAACCCTGCAAAATGAGCAGAGCGCAGGTGATCGTCTAATTGAGTTCTCTGGCATTATGTCAGGTACGCTCTCTTATATCTTCGGCTTAGTTGAGGATGGGGCAACTCTATCTGAGGCTACTGCTAAGGCTTATGAAATGGGCTATACCGAGCCAAATCCTGCCGAGGATTTAGAGGGCTTAGATGTAGCACGTAAATTATTGATCCTAGCTCGTGAATGTGGCATGAAGCTTGAGCTCTCCGATGTCAAGGTAGAGTTTGCTGTCGATAAGAAATACCTCTGTGGCACTGATGCCGATGAGGTATTAGAGGCTCTTAAGCATGCCGATCAGGAGTTTTCTGAGAAGGTGCAAAAGGCTAAGGCTCAGGGTAAGGTTTTACGTTATGTAGCCTCCATTAAGGATGGCGTCTGCCGCTGTGGTGTAACCGCAGTAGCTCCATCTGATCCTTTGTTTAAGGTACGTGGTGGTGAAAACGCTTTGGCCTTTACTACCGCGTATTACCAGCCTATCCCCTTGGTTGTAAGAGGCTATGGTGCAGGTACTGCTGTTACAGCAGCAGGGGTGTTGTCTGATGTCTTAAGACTTCAGAATTGGACTCGTGAGGGTTAAAAATGGCCGTAAAATTTCGTGCATATGCTCCAGCATCTGCAGCTAATCTATCTGTAGGCTTTGATTTATTGGGTGCTGCGCTAAAACCTGTAGATGGTAGCGTATTAGGAGATGAGATCTATATTGAGAAGGCTGAGGCCGGCTCTGGCTGTGAGCTTACTCAAACTGGTCGTTTTGCCAATAAACTTCCTGCTGATCCTAAGGCTAATATAGTCTACGATGCCTATCTTTTATATAAAGAGGAGTCCTTAAAGAAAGGCTTTGAGCCAGTAGATGTCAAGATGACTC
The DNA here is from genome assembly GCA_963639245.1 of Bacteroidaceae bacterium. Taxonomy (GTDB): domain Bacteria; phylum Pseudomonadota; class Gammaproteobacteria; order Enterobacterales; family Succinivibrionaceae; genus Succinivibrio. Next base: position 5,516 of record CAVHVI010000091.1, on the reverse strand, counting down.
TTTCAAAGAATCTGCCAGTATGCTCAGGCTTAGGCTCCTCTGCATCTTCTGTGGTTTGTGCCATTGTGGCCTTAGATGCGGTCAATGGTGGTAAATTCTCTGATAAGGAGCTTTTGCTGATGATGGGTAAACTTGAGGGCAAAATCTCAGGATCTATTCATTACGATAACGCCGCACCTTGCTTTTTAGGAGGTCTGCAGCTAATCGTTGAGGAAAATAACATCATTTCGCAGACTCTAAAGGACTTTGATAATTGGTATTTTGTCTCCTGCTTCCCTGGAATTAAAGTTTCCACTAATGCTGCGCGCAAGATATTGCCAGCTACTTATTCACGTGCCGATGCTATAACCTTCGCTCGTCGTTTGGCTGCCTTTGTTGATTGCTGTCATCGTGGTGATTCAGCTACCGCAGCCTTGTGTCTTAAGGATGTAATTGCAGAGCCTTACCGTGAAAGCTTAATTCCAGGCCTTAAAGAGGCTCGTGAGTTTGGTGCTAGCCATAAAGCTCTTGCAACCGGAATTTCAGGATCTGGCTCTTCAATCTTCTCGGTATTTGAGGATCTTCAAGCAGCAGAGGAAATGAAGAAATACCTAGAGCAGAACTTTATTGCAAATGAAGACGGCTTTTGCCATATCTGTAAGATCGATCGCCGCGGTGCCTATGCCGAGCGTTTGGAGAAATAATTCATGCAACTATTTAATTTAAAAGATCATAATGAGGCCGTCAGCTTTTCTGAGGCCGTAGTCCGTGGTATCGGTCATGATCAGGGCTTATTTTTTCCTGATCATATTGAGCCTTTCACTGCAGATGAGGTTAAAAGCCTGCTCTCTATGCCCTTAGTTGAGCGCTCACAAAAGATTTTGCGTCATCTTATTGGAGATGAATTACCTGAGCTTGAAGCTATTGTTGCTGATGCCTTCAATTTTAAGGCTCCAATTAGCAAGGTTGGGGAGAACTGCTATTGCTTAGAGCTATTCCATGGTCCCACCTTGGCCTTTAAGGATTTTGGCGCCAGATTTTTAGCCCGTGTGCTCTCAGCTGTACGCGGTGATAAGCATCTTACTATTTTGACTGCAACCTCTGGTGATACTGGAGCTGCAGTTGCTGATGCCTTCTATGGTCAAAAGGGTATAGATGTTGTAGTGATGTATCCTGATGGTAAAATTTCAGAGCTTCAGGAAAAGCTAATTGCAACCTTAGGTGGCAATATTCGTGCTGTTAAGATCAAGGGTATCTTTGATGAATGCCAGGATATTGTTAAAACCGCCTTTGATGATCAGGAATTTAAAAATAAGATAGGTCTTAATTCTGCCAACTCCATCAATATTGCAAGATTGCTAGCTCAGGTTACCTATTATTTTGAAGCAGTAGCGCAATTGCCTGAGGATCAGCGTGAAAAAGTGGTATTTTCAGTACCCTGTGGCAATTTTGGTGATATCACTGCAGGTCTAATTGCTAAGAGCCTAGGATTAAAATCTCGCTTTGTCATTGGCTGTAATGCTAATGATACCGTACCTCGTTATTTAACAAGTGGCAAATGGGAGCCTCATGATACTATTGCCACCTTGTCAAATGCTATGGATATTAGCCGTCCTAATAACTGGCCACGTGTTGAGGCTTTAGTTAAGATGCAGGGCTGGTCGCTTAAGGATTTTGATTTTGGCTCGCTTTCAGATGCTGAGACCGAAAATGCCATGCGCGATATCTATAAGAAGACCTCCTATATTGCAGAGCCTCATGCCGCCATTGCCTGTAAATGCCTGCAGCAAAGTCTAAAGGAAGGTGAGGTTGGGATTTTCTTAGGCACGGCTCACCCTGCTAAGTTTAAGTCTGAAGTAGATAGAATTCTTGGCACTGATATTGCTTTACCCAAAGCTTTACAGGATAAGGTAGCACTTCCATCTAAGGCTGTGCTAAAGGATCCGGTGTATGCTGACGTTAAGGCATATATTTTGGAGCAATTAGGTTTCTAACTTTTTCTCTTTGGAGTAAGTAATGGGTGAAAGAGCAAGCGAGGGCGAGATCCTGTCTGCAAAGCGGGAAGATGTTTCAAGTTCTCAGGGCATAAATTTTGATGATCCTTCATTGTCATCATCTTATGGCGCTGAGATCATGAATAAGATAGCTCAGTTCTCTGACACCCTCTTGCAAGGCATACAGATGAAGGATGCAGGCCTTGCAGGAGAGCAATTAGGTGCCCTTTTAGAAAAGGTACGAGGAAGTAATTTCTCAGAGACCTCCTCCAAAGGAGGTCTTGCCTCGATCCCCTTAATTGGCAAGCTCTTTGATAAGAGCCGTAGTCTTATGACTCGCTATAAGAGTGTATCTGAGGAAATTACCGAGATCTGCACAGTCCTTGAGGATGCTCAGCTTAAGCTTTTGAAGGATATTGAGATCCTAGAGCAGCTCTATCTGCATAATTCAGAGTTTTATGGTGAGCTTTCAGCCTGTATTGAAAAAGGCGAGCGTGAGCTCGATGGTGCAAGAAAGGGGCGTCTAGTGGAGCTTACCCAAAAAGCTGAGCAGTCTGGCGATGGCCTCGATGCCCAAAGAGCTGGTGACTTTGCCGAGACTTTAAATCGTTTTGAGCGTCGGATCCATGATCTTAAGGTTTCTCGTACGGTCACTTTGCAGACTGCGCCTCAGATCCGTATGATCCAAAATAGCGATCGTATGCTGGCGCAAAAAATACAAGCCTCAGTTTTAACCGCCGTTCCTATTTGGAAAAATCAGGTGGTATTAGCACTTTCCCTACAGGGACAGCAAAATGCCGCTAAGCTTCAGCAGGATGTGGCGGATACCACTGAAGAGCTGTTAAAGCGCAATGCCGATATGCTCCATCAAGCGTCTACCGATGCCGCACGTCAAAATGAGCGTCCCTTAGTTTCAATAGAGACCTTACAGCATACTCAACAGGAGCTGATTGCAGCTGTTGAGGAAACCATTGAAATTGCAAGAGAGGGGCATGAAACTCGCCTCAAGGCTAATGCAGAGCTTGCAAATATGGAGCAACAATTAAAGGATAGGCTTTTATCTTTAGGTGCGCAAAAGCGAGCTCAGAGCAAGGCCTTTGCTGAAGCTAAAGAGAATAATGAATAATTTCTAGGAGCAATTTTACTATGAGCGCGTCTTACTTAATGGGACTTATTAAGGGCGCGCTGATGCGTGTTCTCATACATGCAGGCGCGTTAGTTGCAGGCATGTGCATCACCTTATCGGAGCATTCAATCGGAGCCTTCGCAGGCTTCCTAGAATTTCTTTGTGCCTATACAGGCTTAATACTTTTATGTCGTCCAGCCTTTGATGGCATTAAGCGTTGTATTTATTGTATCCCCCTTTTATTTGGTATCGCAGAGGCCTTAGTATGTCTTTATCTTGGCATGGCACCAGGAGCGTCCTTGTTTTCTGGAGGTTTAATAACCTTTATAAGTCGACGCTTGATCTATGGTAAAGAGAATTTATCTGAGCTCCTTATTTTGCCTTTGCTGATATTTTTGGCAATAGCATTATCCCCATCCTTCTATCAGCTGTTTTATTTAAATTTAGCGCATATCACTATTCCTTGTGCTCTTGTTCTTTGCTATTTAGTACTTTTGGTGGCGCTAAAAATAGAAAGACGTGTGCTATCGCGTTTAAACTGCTTTAAGGCGCAAAAGGATCTTTTAGATTTATCAAGCAAGTTAGCCAAGCTTGATCTATCAAAGAGCTTAAAGGAAGTTGCATCTTTGCTTGAGCAACTTTTAAAAATTTCACCTGAGATTAAAGCAGAGAACACTCCTTTTAAGGAGAGCATTGAACTGGTGAAAACGGTTAAAAAGCTATTTGATCTTGGGCAAGAAGAGCTTGGTCAAGACTCTAAAGTAAAGCAAGGGCAAGATGATACGGCTAAGCTTCATCAGGCCATAAATATGTCCTCGCTTGATGCAAATGTGAAGCTTTTAGCAAAAGATCTTAAGATCTGTATCAAAAAACTTGGCGAGCATAAAGAAGAAAAAAATCATCAGGAGTCAAAAGCTAAGCAATCCAAGTATCCTCTCTTTGATGAGAGTGTTGCGCGTCTTTTAGCTCTTGCAAATGAGGAAAATGCTTTAAGTATTGAAATTAAAACACCGCTCTTATCAATTTGTAAATCTGCAGAGCATCTTATAGTTGTGTTAAATTCAGGAGCCGAGAGTAATGCTCCTCTTGAGGCCTTTTTGAGTCGTTATCTTACAAAAACTGAAAGCATTATTGCAGATTATCTAAACTTTAGACGAATGGACGATGGCTCTTATCAGGAGTTAATTAAGAGGATAAATTCGGTTTTAGATCGTCTTGCAAAGGCCTTCATAAAAGAATGTGATGATCTTAAGAGAAGCCGTGCAGAGGAATTTGAGGCTGAGCTTAAGGCCTTTGAAGAATTCATGCGCATGAATGGTAAATAAAAGAAAGGCCCAGCAGTGCTGAGCCTTGGAAGATAGGAAAGAGTTAGAGAGACTTTAAGAAGTCTGCAACCTCTTGATCTTGGCAGTTTGCGTAGAAGAGATCGGCAAACTGAGGATCATCGATGGTATTCTTAACAAATACAGGATCAAGGCCCTTAAGTACCTCAATTAGAGGACGATGAGTGATGGTCTTGACGTGATCTAGGATCTTCTTATTTGACTGCTCAGCCTCCACACGCTCAGGAGGATAGCCACCACCAAACTCATTTACAAAGAGTTTTTCAAAGGTATAGCGTAGATTAAGTTCACCACCCCAGCCATAGCCTAGAGCATAGGGTAAGGAAATAGCATTGCCAGCGTTGATCTGAGTGAAAAGGTAAGCATCAACAGGATTGGCAACATGACCGCATTCAACGCCAGGGAAGGAGTTGAGAGCTAAGCATGCACCTTCACCAGTACCACAGCCAGTTACGACAAAGTCGGCAGCCTTGGTATTGAGCACAATAGCTGCGAGCAGACCGTTCATTACATAGGTAAGACGACGCTTATCTGAGGCTGCATACATGCCGTAGTTTGCAACGCTGTGACCATGAGCTGAGGCAACGCTGTTGAGCTCCTTGAAAATAACGGGATTTTTATCTGCCTGAGAGTTCTCTAATATGAGAGCGATCTTCATAGAAATTCTCCAAGAAAAAATAAAAGCTACTTTGCTTATATTAGTGCGTTCCTAACAAAATAGCAAACGTTTGAGACGGAAATTTGAACTAGCGCATATTGTGATATTTTTAACGCTTGACTATCATTGAGATGAAGATGCTGAGATTTTGTAAATACTTTATCAATACTGTGGTTAGAGCTGAAATTCTTCGCTATGCTACTTGTTAGGAATGTTATCCAATAACTTATGATTAGGGCTAGTTGTCCTTCTTTTTAAAAAAGTGCTTAGAGGACGTTAGTTTAATTAAATGCGGGGGTATGCAATGAAAAATACAGAACATGCTGATACTGCAATTGTACCTAGTTGCAACCTAAGAGAGCTTCCTTTGGGAGTCAATGAATTTGTTGAGTTACGCAATGATCATAGTATTTATG
>CAVHVI010000090.1:0-9029 GCA_963639245.1 Bacteroidaceae bacterium | reverse complement strand
CCAAGCCCTATCCTAAGATTTACGCCAAAGCTATCAAGAAAAAAATTTTCAAAGATTTAACACACAAAGATACAAACATTAAAAAAAATTATGACATCTTTGATAGTGAAGATTTTGACGAGCTTTTGGCATATTAAAGCGCTTTAAATGGCTTTAAAGTCATATTAAACTTATACATAACATTTTATGAAAGCGTTTTCATAAAATGAAAATTTCGGCAAATTTTGTTGTATCATATGCGTGTGCGTGTGCCTTAGTACCAAAAATAGCACATGCTTGAACATTCACTTTTCTGATCATGGAGCTGCGTCCAAAATTTAGGATGCTGAAAAAATAATATGAGAAAACTTCTTGTGATGGGCAACTGGAAACTCAACGGCACTAAAGACAGCGTCAAGGAGCTTATTACTGCTTTTGCTAAGGCTGCTGATGCAGTAGGTGATAAGGCAGAGGTTGCAATCTGTGCTCCTGCTATCTTCATCGGCTCTGTAGAAGCTTTGGCAACTGGCTCTAAGCTTGCTTGGGGCTCTGAGGACGTTGATGTTCACACCAAGGGTGCCTATACCGGTGAGAATTCACCTGTCATGATCAAGGAGTTTGGTGCTAAGTATGCCATCGTTGGTCACTCCGAGCGTCGTAGCTATCACGCTGAGTCCCATGAGTATGTTGCTCAGAAATACAAGGCAGCTCAGGACAATGGCTTGGTACCTGTACTTTGCATTGGTGAAACCGAGGCTGAATTTGACGCTGGCAAGACCATGGATGTCTGCAAGGCTGAGCTCAAGGCTGTGATCGATCTCTGCGGTATCAAGTCCTTTGAGAATGCTGTTATTGCTTATGAGCCTATTTGGGCTATCGGCACTGGCAAGACTGCAACTCCTGAAATTGCAGAAAACGTTCATGCTCAGATCCGCGAGTATTTAAAGAGCTTTGATGCTGACGTTGCGGCCAAGGTTCAAATCCTCTACGGTGGTTCTTGCAATGCAAAGACCGCTCCTGAGCTCTTTGCACAAGCAGACATCGATGGTGGCTTGATCGGCGGTGCCTCTCTCAAGGTTGACGATTTCACCTCCATCATCAACACTGCAGCTTCCATCTCCAAGTAATAAAAAAGTCGATATAAAAAAGGACAGCTTGAATTATGGCTTCAATTAAGAAAATCGGTGTTCTTACCTCAGGCGGTGACTCTCCTGGTATGAATGCGGCTATTCGTGCAGTTGTGCGTACCGGCCTCGACTACGGATTCCAGATGTACGGTATCCGCGACGGTTACATGGGATTACACAATAACGACATTATTCAGTTAGGTCGTCACAGTGTTTCCGATCTCTTAAATCGTGGTGGTACCTTCCTAGGTACTGCTCGTTTCCCCGAGTTCAAGCAGCCTAAGGTTCGTGAAGAATCAGTGGCCGTAATGAGAAAGGTAGGCTTAGATGCCTTAGTAGTTATCGGTGGTGACGGCTCCTATATGGGCGCTAAGTTCATCTCTGAGTTAGGCTTCCCTACTATCGGTCTACCTGGTACCATCGATAACGATATTGCAGGTACCGACGCTACCATCGGCTTTGACACTGCCTTAAATACCGCAACTGACGCTATTGATAAGCTCCGTGATACCTGCTCCTCCCACAAGCGTATTTCCGTATGTGAGGTTATGGGTCACCACTGTGGCGACTTAGCAGTATCCTGCGCCGTAGCTTGCGGCGTTGAGGCTGTTTTAGTTCCTGAAGTGCCTTGGAATAAGAAGGACGTCTATGCTTCAATTAAGGCTGGTATTGATGCAGGTAAACGTCATGCTATCTTGATTGTCTGCGAGAATCAGACTGACGTCTATCAAATGGCCAAGGAGCTTGAGAGCTTAATTGGTCTTGAAACTCGTGCTACTGTTTTAGGTCACATTCAGCGTGGTGGCTCTCCTTCACCTTACGATCGCGTCTTAGCATCTCGTATGGGTGCATATGCAATTGAGCTGTTAAAGTCAGGTCAGTCCGGTCGTTGCATCGGTGTACAAAATGGCGAGCTCGTTCACATGGACATCGTTGAGTGCATCACCAAGCATAAGCATCAGTTCATGAAGTCTACTTATGATCTTGCACAGACCTTAAGATAATATTCATATCTTTAAAAAGCTAATCCCCGGCCTAATACGCTGGGGATTTTGTTTTAAAGGGTGTATTTAGTTAGTATCAGAGCTAATTACATTGCCATCATCACCAATAGCCATAGGTCCCTGAGCCTCACCTAAATCATCAGCAGAGTTATTACTATCCTCAGTAATAGGCATGCCATCAGGTCCAATGCTGGCAACGCCACCACCTGGCTCAAATAATTGTACTTCAGGCTCTTGTTCTTCGTCTTGCCCCTGCTGCTCACTTAAATCTAATTGATTGCTATCCTGAGGCGTTAGGCCATCGCTTGCAGGGGATGGCTTAAAGCTCCATCCGCTCTTTACATAGCCTTGAGGCTCTTTAGTGGTGTAATCAGGAACATAGCCTACCCTAACCCCTGCTGCCTTATTTAAGTGAATACAATCCTTAGCTACTAGATCAGATAATTGCATAAAGCCTGCAAGCGGGATAGTAAAGATCCTCGGGTTGGCATTAGCTCCCTGAAGCAGGGCTATATGTAACTTGCCCCCCTCTCTTAGCTGCAAAAAGAGATCGGATATAGTTTTCTCTTGGCTTTTTGAAAGGGGTGCAAAGATGAGACGTGCTGGTGGCAAATACTCTCCGCGCAAGGAGTATTCCTGATCATCATCAACCATAAAACGGGCAAAGGCATATCCGTTGAATTGATCGGAGATCCTGATATCTAATGGCTGTACATCAATTTCAAACGAAGGGATCTGCGATTTAAAGACACAGCCTACACGGAACACAAAGGAATTTACAAGGCCTTGTCTTAAGGTAAAACGGGCCTCGTGATTGAGAACAGCCCTATCAGCGCGCAACATGCGTGCAGGCGATCCCTTTGAAATTTGATGATCAGGATCTTCATTAAGACGCCATATTCCAGACGTTCCCATGCTCCATCCTGATACATCAGCAGCCTGTACACCTAGAGCAAATAAAAGAGTGAACAGCGCTGTAGCTTTCTTTTTTAAACCCATGCACCTATTTTAGTAGAGAACACGGCATTTTACTGTGCCAGGGATCTGCTTTAGCAAAGGTACTACTTCGCTTAAATCCTTGGTGTGTACATCCATAACCACATAGCCTACATCAGGCAAGGTCTCTAGGTACTGAGATGCAACGTTGATATCAAACTTAGCATAGATCTCATTAATAGCACGCATGACACCTGGAACATTGGCATGAATGTGCAAAATACGGCTTACATCAGCACGCAAGGCAGGAAGTGATACCTCAGGGAAATTAACCGCAGTTAAGGTAGTACCATTATCTGAATATAGAGATAGCTTCTCTGCAACCTCAGTACCGATATTACGCTGAGCCTCCTCAGTTCCAGCACCGATATGCGGAGTCAAAATTACATTATCAAACTCACGCAAGGGAGAAACAAACTCATCACCCTTAGCCTTAGGCTCCTTAGGGAACACATCGCAGGCAGCTCCTGCAACCTTACCTGAACGTAAGGCCTCACACAAGGCATCAACGTCTACCACTGTTCCACGGGATGCGTTTACAAAGCGTACGCCATCCTTCATCTTGGCAAAGGAATCGGCATTGATCATGCGCTTAGTAAGCTCAGTCTCGGGCACATGCATGGTAATGATGTCAGAATTTGCAAACAGCTCATCTATGGTATCAACCTGTACGGCATTACCTAAGGATAGCTTGCGCTCGATATCAAAGTAGATAACCTTAAGACCTAGAGCCTCAGCAATAATTCCTACCTGAGTACCGATGTGACCATAGCCCACAATACCTAAGGTACGACCACGAGCCTCATGATTGCCACCTGCAGTCTTATCCCAACCACCGCGATGTAATAAGGCATTACGACGCGGAATATCACGCAAAAGCTGTAAATATTCACCAGTAACGAGCTCAGCAACTGAGCGAGTATTAGAGTAAGGTGCATTAAATACAGGAATACCAAGCTTAGCTGCAGCCTCTAAATCAACCTGATTAGTTCCAATGCAGAAGCAACCAATGGCAATTAGCTTTTTGGCGTGAGCAAGCACCTCTGCTGTAAGCTGAGTGCGTGAACGAATACCAATAAAATGCACATCGGCAATAGCATCTAAAAGCTCTTGTCCCTCATATGCTTTCTTTTCATAGATCACATTGGTATAGCCTGCGCGCTTTAAAGACTCAACTGCGCTAGGATCAACACCTTCTAAAAGCAGGATCTTAATCTTATTCTTTTCAAGTGAAAGTGAAGGCTGCATGTGTACCTCGATTGACTACTAATTAGTTGTCTTTAATATAGTTCAAAAAAATGAACCCGGCATTAAGCCGGGCACAATAATTAGGCATTACGCTTACGACGCTCGACTACGGCCTCGCTTAGACGCTCTAACAACATCTCAGTATCCTCGATGTTAATGCAGGCATCGGTAACCGACTGACCATAGGTTAGCTTGGAGAGATCAGGGCACAGATCCTGACGTCCCTCAACAATATTAGATTCAAGCATCAAGCCAAAGATACGCTTATCGCCACCTGCAATTTGACCGGCGACGTCATTTGTAACCTCGATTTGACGCTTAAATTCCTTGTGGGAATTAGAGTGAGATGCATCGATCATGACCATCTCTTTAAGGCCACTCTTCTTTAGCACCTCACATGCTGACTGCACATCCTTGGCACTGTAATTAGGCTCCTTGCCACCACGTAAGATCAAATGGCAATCCTCATTACCGCGAGTGTGCACAATAGCAATGTGGCCCATCTTGGTGACTGACATAAAAGTATGCTCATGTTGAGCGGCCACAGTGGCATCAGCGGCGATCTTGACGCTACCATCAGTTGCATTCTTAAAGCCAACAGGACAGGATAAACCAGATGCTAGCTGACGATGTAGCTGTGATTCAGTAGTACGCGCACCGATGGCACCCCATGAAATGAAGTCATCGATATACTGCACCGTCATGGTATCCAAAAATTCAGTTGCAGCTGGCATGCCCATAGAGTTGATATCACGTAAAAGCTTACGTGCTACACGTAAGCCCTGATTGATATCATGGGAATCATCCAAACGCGGATCATTGATTAAGCCCTTCCAACCAATGGTGGTACGAGGCTTTTCAAAGTAAACACGCATGATGATAAGCAAATCTTTTTCAAACTTGCGACGCAGTGATAGCAAGCGTGTGGCATAGTCCATAGCAGCCATGGGATCATGGATGGAGCAGGGACCTGCGATGACGATCAAACGATCATCCTCGCCATTTAAAATATTATGGATCTCGTTTCGAGTCTGAGCTACTAAGGCCTCAGTAAATTCCGTAGCAGGGAATTTTTCCGTAACTGCTATCGGGGGGAGTACCTGATACATTGCACTAATCCTAGTATCAATGATCCCTCCGCACGCCTCGTTTTGCGGCGGTAGGATCTCAAAAATGTTCTTATTGGTCATATAAACCGCCTTCTAATTAATAGTTAAAATAAAATCGCCAATATACATAGGAAGAAGCAGCGCACTGATGCACTGTATTTTTGACTGGATCTAACAACCTCTCTATTATTTCTTTCCTAATTAAAGTATTCACGATTTCATCCTTTTTAAATAAAAAAGTGCCCGGCGTGACTGGACACTTTGCCATTCAGTTTCTTATTAACTGAGTAGTGACATTATGAAAGCAAATTGCAAAAGATACAAGTACCTAAGCAAAATGAATGATTAGAGGTCAAACTAAAAAAGCTTTTGAGATTTAGGATAAGACTAAGAAAGGAGTATTTTTATGATGCTCCTTTCTTAAAAGAGTATAAGCCTTAATAGGCTGTTCTGGAATTTAATTAAGCATTACGACGTGCGACTACAGCCTTGCTCAAACGCTCAAGCAACATCTCAGTGTCTTCGATATTAATGCAGGCATCAGTAACTGACTGACCATAGGTAAGCTTTGAAAGATCTGGGCAAAGATCCTGACGTCCCTCCACAAGATTAGATTCAAGCATTAAGCCGAAAATACGCCTGTCACCTGCGGCAATCTGCGCTGCAACATCATCGCTTACCTCAATTTGACGTTTATATTCCTTGTGGGAATTTGAATGAGATGCATCAATCATGATCATCTCCTTAAGCTTACTCTTCTTTAATACTGCGCAGGCTGCCTCTACATCCTGAGCCTTGTAATTAGGCTCCTTACCGCCACGTAGGATCACATGACAATCCTCGTTACCACGGGTATGCACAATAGCAATGTGACCCATTTTAGTAACACCCATGAAGGTATGCTCATGCTGAGCAGCCACCGTGGCATCGGCTGCGATCTTTACGCTACCATCAGTTGCATTCTTAAATCCAACTGGGCAGGATAGACCAGATGCTAGCTGACGATGAAGCTGAGATTCAGTGGTACGCGCACCAATTGCCCCCCATGCGATAAAATCATCAATATACTGCATAGTCATGGTATCTAAAAATTCAGTTGCAGCCGGCATACCCATGGAATTGATATCACGCAGAAGCTTACGTGCAATACGCAAGCCTTGATTAATATCATGAGAGTCATCTAAATTAGGATCATTGATCAAGCCCTTCCAACCAACTGTGGTACGCGGCTTTTCAAAATAAACTCTCATGATGATGAGTAGATCCTTTTCATACTTACGACGCAAGGCTAACAAGCGCGTAGCATAGTCCATAGCAGCCTGTGGATCGTGGATTGAGCATGGACCTGCAATTACCACCAAGCGATCATCAAGTCCATTTAAAATATTATGGATCTCATGACGAGTCTTTGTAACCAACTCCTCGGTAAACTCTGTTGCAGGATATTTTTCAGTTACCGCTATAGGAGGGAGGACCTGATACATAGCGCTAATTCTAGTATCAATAATACCCGAGCATGCTTCATTAGGGGATGGTTGGATCTCGACAACGTTCTGATTATTCATAGTTAATGCCTTTAATTTTTGGAAAACAATATGGCCAAAATTCAAAGAAGCAAGGCTCTGTCGCAGTAATTAGGAGATAAAGTTAAGGCCTATCTTCTAGCTAATTTAGGTGTTTCCTGTTTCTTTATAAAAAAAGTGCCTCAATGAAGACACCTTTTAAAATTCAGCTAAGCTTTGAACGGCGCATTATGCAGTTAATCGCCAAAAGATACAAGTTAATGGCAAAAATGTACAAAAATTGCCCGCTAAAAATTCAAAACAAGACCTACTGGACAATGGTCTGAGCCCGTAACGTCCTTTTCTATAAAAGCATCAGTGATATTATTTTTTAACTCCTCTGATACAAAGAAGTAATCAATTCTCCATCCTATGTTCTTTGCTCTAGCTTGCATACGATAGGACCACCATGAATAGCAATCCTTAGCATCAGGATGAAGATAACGGAAGGTATCTACAAAGCCTGCCTTCACAAAATCATCCAAAAAGGCGCGCTCTAGTGGCAAAAAACCAGTGGTATGCTCATTTTGCTTGGGACGGGCCAAATCTATCTCATTATGCGCAATATTAAAATCACCACAAACTACAATAGGCTTTGATTTTCTAAGCTCCATGGCATAGTTAAAAAAAGAATTAAAAAATCCCATCTTGTAAGGAACACGCTTGAACTCTCCGGTGGGCTTACCAGCTTCATTTAATATTTCAGCACCACCATTAGGAAAATAACCATTAAAAAGATGAAAATGCTCAAACTCTAAATGCACGATGCGCCCTTCACCTTGAAAATTAGGATCTGGCAATTCAAGCTCTACCGCAAGAGGCTTAATTTTTGAGTATACAGCCGTGCCTGAATAGCCCTTCTTTACCACCGAGGAGCAAAAATAGGATTGATATCCTTGCTTATTGGTAATGCTATTAGATAGCTGTGATAACTCTGCCTTTGTCTCCTGTAGGCCAAAGACATCATATTGATCGCTATTAAACCACTGCTTAAAGCCATCCTTAGCTGAGGCTGCTCTAATACCATTTACATTCCATGAAGCAAGCTTATATTGCATATATATCCTTAAAGATTGAATTACTAGGCATAATTTAACGCATCTGTTGATTATACTTAAAAAGGCACGCTAGCGTTGCAAGACATTAAGGATAGATATGCTTCCAAAAGATGAGGCCTCAATAAAAAGGCTAAATTTGATCTACGATCAAGAAACCTACCAGATAGGATTGTCATACATCCTTGAATATCTTGAGGGGCACGTAGAGATCCTATTAAAGCACCTAAGAGGTGATGGCTCTTATAGCAATCCCTATATCTGCCCCATCCCCTTTAATCTATTAGGAAGAATTACCAAAGTCAAAGCCGCTAGCATCAAATATCTTGCTGGAGTTATCTTCTTTGATGAGGTACAAAACAGGCGCTATCAATATTTCATAAAAGAGAAAAAGACAGCCAAGCGTACAACTCTCTATCTAGACTTTGCCTTAGAGAGTGATAGCAATGACTTTAACAAGCTTAAGGAAAGCTTTACTAAGCTTGAACGGTCATACCAAACACCTGCAAACGCCCCCTTATACATTCAAGCAAATGATATCTACAATCATGCCCTGGAACATCATCGTCTAAACAAAATAAACCCAGATGAAAGAATGCGACTAGTTGAAGGCGTAAATTTAGTAAAAAGGCGAGATCCATCCTACAAGTATCCTAATTTATCCCCTAAACAGGATAAAGAGAGCATTAAAGATAAGGTCGAAAATAATTTGCTGGTAATTATGATGCTAGCCTTCTTAATTCTTGCAATATTGGGAGCTGTGCTAATCAAATCATGCTCGCACCATCACAGCTATAGATCATCTTCAGGACACTATATAGAAAGAGATGTAGAGGGTGGCAGATATCGTGGACTTTAAATACGAGCTCAAATAGCTTTTGTAAATTGATATATGCAGAAACAAAAAAAGCACCGTTAGGTGCCTTCTTAAAAGAGTTGGCGGAACGGA
>CAVHVI010000089.1:0-9043 GCA_963639245.1 Bacteroidaceae bacterium | reverse complement strand
TCCTTAAGTACTTCGATAATATCCCCTACGATATAATCCTTGCTTTGAGTATGCAGTACCTCATACTCAGGAATGATATATTCATGCAAGATATCAGTTTGTTCAGTCAATACTAGAAACAATTTCTGCGCATCAACCTTTAGCCGTGCAGCTACACTTTCGATGCAGAAAATAGCAAATTCTAATTCTTTACTACCATATGAATTTTTTTCTATTTCCATATGCCACACAACCTCCAATCCTTAATTTAAGAGGGACTTCATTAACTGTATGATCCTTGTGCTATACCGTTTTTTCCACAACTCATCATCGAAATCTTCGACAAGGATCTAGCCTATCTGCACCTAAAAACCTTTTTATTTGACAGATGTAACTGTTGGCAAATTTTCCCTTACTTTGACTTATTCTTTGCCGTTTTTCCCACAGCCTTTATTGTCTCAAGATATGCTTCTTCTACTGGTGATAGGTTCTGCACCAAAAAATGCTGATACTCCTGATTGGCTTTTTCCAAGGCCTGTTTCTGACTTATCTTACCGGCACCGATCAGTAGCTGTTCACCACTAGAGGCTAGCACTCGATCAAGATGCTCCACATAATCGCTCATATGCATCGGGTTATGACGCATTGCCTGCACTTCCGCAAAATCAAAATATCCCGAGACAATAGCATTTAGAATTCTCAGCTCGTCTTCAGTCAGGTAATTTTTGTCAACAACAATATCTTTTGCTGTTGGAAACGCTCCTGAAAATGCAGTCAGCCCCATGAACGGCTTATCAGCGTCTGCACGTTCATAAATAACCTCTGCTGCAGTATGGCCATGTGCTGCATAATGCAATTTATTCTGCACCATCTTGAAAAAAGCAATCGACTCACTACTTTTAGGATCATAATCCACGCTTGTTGCATACAAATCCAGCACCTGCCGGTACATCGCCTTTTCTGAAGAGCGGATATCTCGAATGCGATCTAGAAGTTCTTTCCAGTAGTTGCCTCCGCCGAGCTTCTTTAGTCTATCGTCATCCATGGTAAATCCCTTCACCATGTATTCCTTCAAGCGTTCCGTTGCCCAACGCCTAAACTGTGTAGCAATTTTGGATTTAACTCGATAGCCAAGGGATATGATCATGTCAAGGTTGTAATGAGGGAGCTCTCTTATAACCTGACGACTGCCCTCTGCTCGAACCTGTCGGAATTTCCGACAGGTTGACTCCTCATCCAATTCACCTTCTTCATAGATGTGTTGGATATGTTCCACAATATTAGAGCGAGATGATTGGAACAAATCTGACATTTGCGCCTGAGTAAGCCACACCGTCTCATCTTCAAAGCGGACATCAATTTTGGTATCCCCACTCTCAGTCTGATAAATGACGATTTCGCCTAGGCTATCTCCTGTTGCAGAAATTTGATTATTCGCCATCTTTTCACCTCTGTAGACTAGTAGCAATCCTTAAGGATTTCATCAAGTACTCAAGTTACCTTCAGTACAGCCTTGCGCTGTACCTTCGACAGTTTCGTACCCACGATATGACTCATAACAATGATTTAAGCTCTCTACTTAGAAATTCTTGACAGCAAGACTGTCGTCTAATCTATAGTAGTAGCAAGAAACAAGTCTACTCTAAGCACGGATCCACCATTCTTTAGGCGTTCGTCATCCATGATCCAACCTTTGATGGTATAGTCCTTTGCCATTGCAATGTCCCAAAAAGCTCAGAAAATAAGGCTTTTTAGCACCTTACTTCTGTACTCTGGACAGCAAAAATACCGTCTCCACATGTGATGTTCTTGGGAACATATCCAACACTCCCCAAGATGAAACCTTGTAGCCTGCAGCCATAAAGCTTTCAATATCGCGTACTGCCGCCAAAGGATTGCAGGAGATCAATACAACCTTAGGCACCTTCTGCTTGGCAATATAAGCACTGGCACGTTTGGCACCAGAGCGACCTGGATCCATAACCGCGGCATCGTAGCCATCCTTGGCAAAGCTCATCATTTCAAATGGAGCCTCAAGATCAGCCTGAGCAAATTTAGCTCCGCTAATACCATTTTCCTCAGCATTCTTTTGTGCAAGCAGGATCATGTTACGCACTACATCAACACCAAAGCTTTGTGCCCCAGCCTTAGCAATAGGCAAAGTAAAGTTACCAAGTCCACAGAAGAGATCTATAACCTTCATGCCAGGCTTGATATCCAAGGCCTCCAGCACGCGCGCAATCATTCTTTCATTCATATGAGGATTTACCTGCACAAATGAGGTAGGAGTGCACTTAATCTTGATCCCGTCGGAGATGATATAAAGATCATCGGCATTGCCTGCAACTAGGCGCTCACGAAGCTTCTCGGAGCGATCGGTGCCCAACTTTTCAACATAGGGCTCCTGCACTGAAACTACAGCTCCGAGATCTTTTGCCAAAGCATCAAGCCTTGCCTCATCCTCCTGAGGCAAATTACAGGTAAGACGCAAGGAAATTCCCAAAGCTCCAGCACTGTCGACAAGCTCCACATGGCCAATGCGTGAACGACATTTCATGGAATCTAAGGTATCGCGTAAGACTTTAAGCGAGGCATTTATTCTATCGGTTAAAACCTCACACTCAGAGATAGCACAGAGCATCTTTGAGCGCTCACCTCTAAAGCCCATAGAAAGGCGACCATGATCAACGCGTACAGCCATACGACAGGCACGACGATAAGCAGTAACCGGAGATGCCTCCATGAAAGCGCACTGACCTAAATCAATCTTAGCCTGACGCTTAAATAGTCTTGCAATACCCTCTGCTTTTGATGACAAGCTCAAAGCAGGATCGAGATGGGCTAAGGGGCAGCCACCACAATCACTAGCAAAGGCACAGCTATTTTCAACACGCTTATCTGATTTTTTAATAAGTTTAATAATCGAGGCCTCGCCGGTTTGTCCCTTACGCGCCAAGGGCTGAACACGAGCAGTCTCACCAGGGATTAAGCCATCTACAAACCATACGACATCATTATGACGTCCAACGCCTCTGCCCTTTAAATCTAAAGAGGTGCATTCAAGCTCAAAGGCCTTTCTATCAAAGCTTTTGCTACGTGGTTGAGAGTAAAAAGTGACCATGGTTAATCCTTTTTTGGAGAGCTTACTTGGAGGTAAGCTTCAAGAAATCAGCATAAAGCTCGCGGCTTTTTAGGGTTCTGCCATGCAGTAAAACTGCCAGCGCGCGCGAGGTAATAATTTTCAAAGCACGACGTGCTCGTGGGGATAGGAACTCTCCCCTTTGTAATTCATTTAAATCATCCCCAAGGATGAAGCTTGGATCCTGAGTATTGGTCTTCACAAAGCCACTATCTGGCAGGAAGGTGTAGGAAGATCCATTTTCCCACAAGCCATCAATACATTTAAAATCAGGAGCATAGCCTAAGGTATCTAACAATATGAGCTCAAAGCTACGCAGGATCTGCTCAAGCACCTCTTTTGAGGGAGCGCCACGCAAAATTTTTAGCGCCTGCATATAACAGGCAAAAAGCTTAGGATCACCTATATCATCACGATAGAGGTAGTGCAAAAGCTCATTTAGATACTCGGCACAAAAGATCTCAGGAACAGCAATGGCCGCAACTCGCTCGCGTTGCTGTACCTCTTTTAAAATTAAGAGCTCAGAGCGTCCCTGAATTAAGGTAAAGCCCAAGGGCTCAAAGGGTCTAAGCCTAGCCTTAATGCTAGCCTCACCCTTTTTACTCATACGGCATACTGCCGATATGCGCCCCATACCCACAGTGAACAACTCTAATAAAAGAGAGCGTTCACGGTATGGTCTTTGATGAATTAAAAAGCCTGACTCAATGAGCTCTGCGCCCATTATCTAGCCTCAAAATCATCATAGCCTAGGCTCTTTAACGCACGCTTATCATCAGCCCAGCCAGCCTTGACCTTTACAAAAAGCTTTAAGAAGACCTTAGCATCAAAAAGCTTTTCCATATCGATGCGCGCCTCTGAGCCTATCTTTTTAATTCTTGAGCCGCCAGCGCCAATGACCATTTTCTTTTGCCCATCACGCTCAACTAGGATGCAGGCACTAATGCGCTGTAATCCATTATCCTCGCGGAATTCCTCAATTTCGACCGTGGCAGCATAGGGAAGCTCATCACCCATCTGACGCATAAGCTTTTCACGAATAATTTCGGCTGCTAAGAAGCGTTGGGATCTATCAGTTATCGAATCATCATCAAAAAGATGCTCACCCTCAGGCATATGATCGTTGATAACCTTTTTTACGGCCTCAAGATTTACGGCCTTTAAGGCTGATACTGGGATCACGGCTGAAAAATCAAGCTTTTCAGAGAGCTTCTCAATTACCGGCAACAGCTTTTGCTTATCCCCTACCTGATCAAGCTTATTTAAAATAAGCACCACCGGGCAGCCAACCTTGTGAGCCTGTCTGACTCTAGCAAAGGCCATCTCATCATCGTCATTCCACACAAAGGGATCGACTACAAATAAGACTAAATCGACATCACCTAGGGCCGACTCGGCAGCTCTATTCATCAAATGATTGATGGCGCGAGCTTCCTTACGATGAAGACCAGGAGTATCCACATAGGCTACCTGGTACTCACCTTCAGTATCGATGCCTAAAACACGATTACGAGTAGTTTGAGGCTTTCTTGAGGTAATGGAAATCTTTTGACCAATAAGATGGTTCATCAATGTGGATTTACCCACATTTGGACGACCGATGATAGCCACAAAACCAAAATGTGATGCCATTTATATCTCCAGTGCCTTACTTACGCTTGGCCTTAATTGGGTGTTCTTTAAGATAACTTAATGCCTTAAGTGCTGCATCCTGCTCAGCACGACGACGTGAGGTTCCCTTGCCCTTAAAAATAGGCAAGCTTGCAATTTCGCAGCTTACCTCAAAGGTCTGATCATTATCAGAGCCAGTGATCTTAACTATATTATAAATAGGCAATGAGTGATGTAGTCCCTGCAAGAGCTCCTGCAAGGAGGACTTACCATCCTTTTGTCCCTCACCAGGCTTGATATTAGCAAGTCTATCCTTAAACCAGCTTAGCACCACCTGACGCACCCTAGGATAATCCTCATGGGTATCGATAAACATGGCGCCGATAATAGACTCTACAGCATCGGCAATTAAGGATTGACGACGCGAGCCTCCGGTTTTGAGCTCACCAGGTCCTAAGCGCAGACAATCGCCAATGCCATACTCACGAGCAATTTCAGCTAGCATAGTCTCGCGCACAAGAGTTGAGCGCATCCTGGTTAAATCACCCTCAGGGCATTTAGGAAAGAGATCGAACAAGCGCTTAGCGATGATCATTCCTAAGATGGAATCACCTAAATACTCCAAGCGCTCATTGTGCTGAGGGCCAAAGGATCTGTGAGTTAAGGCCTGCTGCAAAAGTTTAATATCTGCAAAGGCATAGCCTAATCTCAGCTCTAAGTTCTGGAGCTCAAAAAGATTTATCTCGCCGCTCATTAGTGCAAGCCTCCAATACGGCTTAGGTTAATGGATGAGGGGATCCAAGAAGGAAGCAGATCGCCCTTGCCATTATTAAAGTCAAAGGAGATCCAGACACCAACGGTCTTACCAATCAAATTCTCATAAGGTACAAAGCCCCAATAGCGAGAATCTGCGCTGTTATCGCGGTTATCACCCATTACGAAATAGCAATCCTCAGGAACCTTCCAAGCAGCAACTGGTGCGCCAGTTTGCCTAAAGAAGTTATTTTCAAATGAAGGCGCATTAGGATTAATCATGATACGGTGCTCAATATCCCCAAGCTTTTCGTTATAGACTCCGAAAGTCTCCTTAGCAAAGGTTGAGGACTCATCAACAAACTCCCCAGCCTCTACGCGCTCAAGCTTTTGCGGAAGAGTGCCCTCAGGAGATCCTGCAGGAATTAAATATATTTCCTTATCATGATAGATGATGATATCTCCAGGCATACCAACTACGCGCTTGATGTAATCTACGCTGGTATCCTCTGGATATTTAAATACCACCACATCACCACGCTCAGGAGCGCCAGTGCGGAATAGCACGCTATTGGTAAAGGGGTTACGTACGCCATAGCTCCACTTAGTCACCGCAATAAAGTCACCTGACTGCAAGGTAGGGAGCATTGAGCCTGAAGGAATACGGAAGGGCTCAATGATGAAGGCGCGGAAGATAAATACAAATAGCACGATAAAAAAGAGGGATGCACACTGACCTATGAGTCCTGTAGGCTCAAGTAAGGCACGGCGTTCTTTTTTTGAAAGCTTAGGATTAGCCTTTGATGCTACCTCAAGATTCTTCAATCTCGCAGGACGCTTTTTAATATAGTCATAACCCCAGCAAATTCCGGTAATGACAGATAACACTGCCAACAATACAGAAAAAGTATTCATCTTAACAACACGCCTAGCGTGCCTCCATTTAAAACCTGATCTGATTCTGCCTAAGCTAAATTTGCTAATGCTTAGGCAAAATGAGGTATTACTCCTCTTTTCCTACCTTCAAAATAGCCATGAAGGCATCCTGAGGCACATCAACCTTACCAAGTTTCTTCATACGACGCTTACCTGCCTTTTGCTTTTCAAGCAGTTTGCGCTTACGGGTAATATCACCACCGTAGCACTTAGCAAGCACGTCCTTACGCATCTGCTTAACCGTCACGCGCGCAATCACCTGCGCACCGATCGCTGCCTGAATGGGAATATCGAACATCTGACGAGGAATAACCTCCTTCATGCGTACGATGATGTCACGACCACGAGTGGCAGCCACACTGCGATGCAAAATAACGGCCAAGGCATCGACACGCTCACCTGCGATCAGGATATCCATGCGTACCAAGTCATCGCGGTTAAAGCGCTTGAAGCCATAATCTAAGGAGGCATAGCCACGAGAGGTTGATTTCAAACGATCAAAGAAATCTAACACCACCTCACTCATAGGGATCTCAAAGGTAAGTGCTACTTGAGAGCCGTGATATTCCATGTTCTTTTGCACACCGCGCTTTTCAAGGCACAGCTGCATAATTGGACCTACATACTCAGAGGGCATGAGCATACGGCATTCAGCAATAGGCTCACGGATCTCGGCAATATTAGATACCGGAGGCAGGGCTGCAGGAGAATCAACATGTAAAATCTCCCCTGAAGTAGTCACAACTTCATAGACTACAGTAGGTGCAGTAGTGATCAGATCAAGATTGTACTCGCGCTCCAAACGCTCCTGAATAATTTCCATATGGAGCATACCTAAGAAGCCACAGCGCAGACCAAAGCCTAAGGCCTGAGAATTTTCAGGCTCAAAGAATAAGGAGGCATCGTTTAGAGAAAGCTTCTCCATAGCATCACGGAAGGCATTGTAGTCATCGGTATTAACCGGATACATACCAGCATAGACCTGAGGCTGAACCTTTTTAAAGCCCGGGAGTGCTTCAGTGGTACCGTTTTTAGCGTGAGTGATGGTATCGCCCACTGGTGCGCCATGAATGGTTTTAATATCACAGGCAACCCAACCTACCTCACCGCAGTTTAAGACCTCAACATCTACGCGCTTTGGAGTAGAGATACCCAAACGCTCAACCTGCCAGGTATCTCCTCGGCTCATAACCTTGATCTTATCGCCCTTACGTAAGGTACCGTTCTTTACACGTACTAAGGAGACCACACCTAAATAATCATCAAAATAGGAATCGATAATTAAGGCCTGCAAGGGAGCATTAGGATCACCTTGAGGTGCGGGAACATCGCGTACCAAACGCTCAAGCACATCCTCAACACCTATACCAGTTTTAGCAGAGCACTGACAGGCATCATGCGCTTCAATACCGATGAGATCCTCAATTTCATCGATGACCTTCTCAGGATCTGATGAGGGAAGATCTATCTTATTTAAAACAGGGATCACCTCTAAATCAAGCTCAACTGCTTGATAGCAGTTAGCTAAAGTTTGAGCCTCTACACCCTGAGTTGCATCCACTACTAATAAAGCGCCCTCACAGGCAAAAAGTGAACGGGAGACTTCATAAGAAAAGTCCACATGACCTGGGGTATCGATGAAGTTTAACTCGTAGGTCTTGCCGTCCTTGGCCTTATATTTGAGGGTTACTGCCTGAGCCTTAATGGTAATGCCACGCTCCTTCTCGATATCCATATTGTCGAGAACCTGAGCAGTCATTTCACGCTCGGTCAAACCGCCACATAACTGAATAAAGCGATCAGAAAGAGTAGATTTGCCATGATCGATATGGGCAATAACTGAGAAATTGCGGACCAGGCTGCGGTCGTATTCTGCCATGTCGTTACCTGATTTACTTGGAATTTTGTATTTTTAGCGCTTGGATCAATGCTTGATAGCCAAGCTGTGAATCTTTTAGTTTAATCTGATGATTTTATCATATTCAGCGCCCTATCCTTGAGCAAAAGCCAAGCTCACTCTTAGGACAAAGAGCGCCAAAAGCTGTTGATAAGATTAGGACTAGACAGCTTTGTATATTAAAAGAGGAAGGTCTTGAGAGCCTTGTTTGTAGCTATAAGTCTTTGACCTCACACTGCACATAGCAATCCTTGCGGCAGAAGGCTATGCCATAGCAATATACCTTTTGCACTCTACGTCTTGCAAAAACTGCGGCATATTTTTTAGTTTCTATTTGTGATAAAGCCTCATTGGCAATCTGAATAATACTATCTGCATCCTTAGTACTCTTAAGCTCAATAATAATTCCTACACGTGGAGTCTTGGAGCAATACATAATGTCGGCATAGCCATTTCCGGCCTCTGCATTTGATTTAAAGCTCTCTGCATCAAGTCGTAGATTGGAGAAGATTCCATTTAAAAAGCCATGGTAGAAGTTCTCTGGGGGAGCCTTGGTTGCAGGATCTCGCAATGAAACAAAGACAGCAAGCTTATCTCTAAGAAGATCTTCTGCACCACTGCTATCACCATGTAGCAAGGCTTGCAAAAACTTCCCTGAGTTTTCCCTAACACTATCTGAGCTATAGTAATCGACTATTCCATCCTTGAAAGCTAGCCACACCTCCTCA
>CAVHVI010000088.1:0-9076 GCA_963639245.1 Bacteroidaceae bacterium | reverse complement strand
AAACAGCCTGTCTATCCTGCAAAAGAACCTCATCTATTGAATTGTGGTGATTTTCGTAGTACCAGCGGATGGATATTGAATGAATTATTTGCTCAAAGTTCTCCTCGGTACATTCTAAGGATGAGAGATAGTAACGAGTAGTTGTAGTGTCCTTCTTTGGCTTTTCTGCTCCGTTTGTTTTAAAGGAGGTATCAGTTACCACCTTTATTACTGACTTGGCAGTGAAATCATTCTCAAGGCCTAATTCGGAGGCAGAAACCATCTCAAAAGTCTTGACTTCAATACGGCCTGATTCCAATTTAGGCGGTAATTGCACACGGAATGCTACTTTAGGAGCATCTGCTTTAAAGCGCTCTTTTGCTCCCTCATATAAATGCTTAGTTGCCTTTTGTCCTTTCAGGGCAAATACCCAATCAAGCTGTCTTTCATTGAGGAAGTCAATAAAGTTCTTGCGGGTATTAAGTGCATCCGCATAGAAAATACCGTCTTCAGGTACAGAGATTTTCTGTAGGATGTGAGTAAAGCCATCTATCTCATGGTTCTTACGATTCACCGTGGTGAATCCTAAGGCTACGCGATCATCACAGTTGAAAACAACAACTGCATGGGCGCCTTTCTTTCTACGGCTAACCTCTCCCTTACGATAGCTTGCTCTAAGCTCCTGACCATCACCTCCAATGGTAGGTCTGTAGTTTTTGCCTTCAGGGTTTGGATCTTGATTTAAAAGCAGATCTTTAAGGTAAATCTTTACCTCAGCAAACATTTCCTCAAAGATGGATTCGTATCCATCATCAGGAACTAGCTTTAAGCATGTTGTCACACACTCTTTTGAGATCATGTGTGAGCAATTAGGCATATTAGGAACTAAGCACTGTAGGTAAGGATTAGCAGTAAACCAGAAATGCGCATATTCTTCACAGTCATTGCAACCGCAGAGTTTTGCTAGCAGTACTACCACTAGTACGACATCCACAGGGTAAATCACGTAATTTGGGTTACGTTTATCACGTGGAGCGGATACTTTCTCGAACTTGAACATCAGCTCTCTAATGAAGCGGTATTCAGGACTGTTTACATCTATGTGAGCACAGACTTCAAAGGCACAACGTGCTTTGATAAGGTAGAGATCAATTTGACTTTCGGTAAAACCATGCTTCTCCATGTAATCACGGTATAAAGCAAGGTTATGCTCAAGATCATCTGGCGCTTGTGCCGGAGCAGTAAATTTCTGATGCTTTTTGATGAATTCACATAATCTTGATAAATCGATAGGTTGCTCTGCCATAATACCCTCAAAACTGAAGCTGAATTTTTTCAGTATTTGATCGTATTCACGATTTTGTGTCAAAGAAATGTTTTGAATTTTGATCGATAGCTCACTATTTTTTGGAAAAAAGTGATCGATTTGATCGGTGTCTCACATTTTTGACCAAGCAGATTCATACTAAATTTTTAAAGAACACCTAAGGCGTATAGCCCTAAATTTTAGATGAATTATTGAAATGTTAGTTTATGTGATCACTGTCATTTCATTGGTTCACCGTAATCATCTTGCTTAAAGTCGTATAAATTAAAGTTGGAAGGTTACGCTAAGGCTATTAAAGCATAGAGTGGGGCGGGGATAATTGATCAAAAGGCCTCGTTTTTTTGCTCAATCCTGCTTTTTTTATAAAAAATACGATCATGAGTAAAACGCATAAAAATCAATTTTGTAAGCAGGTGATAAGAAATACCTTAAAAAATCTCCAAAAAAAGCTTGCATATAACAAAATAATCGCTATAATGGCTCTCGTTGAATGACGTTGCCCAGGTGGTGGAATTGGTAGACACGCTACTTTGAGGGGGTAGTTCTTAACGGAGTAAGAGTTCAAGTCTCTTTCTGGGCACCATTCAAAATGAATGAAGAATACCGCAGGAGCAAAAATCCGGCGGTTTTTTTTTGACCTCTGCGCGATGAAAGTCTAAAATTCTATCCCCAGAAAACAATTTCACAAACCAATTTAATCCCGCCTGTAAAAATGCGGTTGGATAATCAAAATCATGTCAGATCCTAAAATTGCAGGTGAAATCGGTAAGCGCCGTACTTTCGCCATCATCTCCCACCCAGATGCCGGTAAAACAACTATTACTGAAAAGGTTTTATTATTCGGGTCTGTTATTCAGCGCGCAGGTGAAGTAAAGGCTCGCGGAAGCACTGGAACCTTTGCAAAGTCTGACTGGATGGACATGGAAAAGGAGCGTGGAATTTCTGTTTCTACCTCGGTTATGCAGTTTCCTTACAATGGCTGTGTGATTAATTTGCTAGATACCCCAGGCCACGAGGACTTCTCTGAGGATACTTACCGTGTTTTAACCGCGGTCGACTCCTGCTTAATGGTGATCGATGCTGCTAAGGGTGTTGAGGATCGTACGCGTAAGCTTATGGAAGTTACCCGTCTGCGTACTACTCCTATTATTACCTTCATGAATAAGCTTGATCGTGAAACTCGCGATCCCTTGGACCTTTTGGACGAGGTCGAGGCTGAGCTTAATATCATGTGCTCTCCTATTACTTGGCCTGTAGGATCTGGTAAGGAATTTAAAGGCGTATATCATCTCTTACGCGATGAGATGTATCTTTACCATTCAGGCGAAGGCTTCCGTATTCAAGAGCGTCAGGTAGTAAAGGGCTTGGATAATCCTGAGCTTGATGCTGCTGTGGGTGAGGATTTGGCAGCTAAGCTTCGCGAGGATATCGAACTCTTAAAGGGTGGCTCAAATGAGTTTGATGTTGATGCCTATTTGGCAGGTGACATGACTCCGGTATTCTTTGGTACCGCTTTGGGTAACTTTGGTGTCGACCACATGCTAGATGGTCTTACCGATTGGGCCCCAGCTCCTTTAAATAGACAGTCTGATACGCGTTTAGTTAAGGCAGATGAGCCCAAGCTTACCGGCTTTATCTTTAAAATTCAGGCCAATATGGATCCTCGTCATCATGATCGTATTGCCTTCATGCGTATTGTTTCTGGTGCCTATCGCAAGGGTATGAAACTACACAATGTACGTCTAAATCGCGACAGTGCTATCTCTGATGCTGTGACCTTTATGGCAGGTGAGCGTGCTCAGGCTGAATTTGATGTTGCAGGTGACATCATTGGTCTACATAATCATGGTACTATGCGCATAGGCGATACCTTTACCGAAGGTGAGGATTTGCATTTCTCTGGTATTCCAAACTTTGCTCCAGAGCTTTTCAAACGCATTCATCTGCGCGATCCTTTGAAGCAAAAGCAGCTTTTAAAGGGCTTGCTACAGCTTTCAGAGGAAGGTGCGGTGCAGGTATTTAGACCGTTAATCAATAATGATTTGATCGTTGGTGCGGTCGGTATGCTACAGTTTGACGTAGTAGTATCTCGCTTAAAGCATGAATACAACGTTGATGCCTTATATGAGGAAGTTCCTGTGTCTACTGCTCGCTGGGTTACTGGTGAGGACAAGGATCTTAAGGAGTTGCAGGACAGAGTTCCGCAGAATCTTGCCTTAGACGGTGGTGACAGCCTTACCTATCTTGCATCATCTGGTGTTAATCTGCATTTGGCGATGGAACGTTATCCCAAGGTGAAATTTAGCTCAACTCGCGAGCATTAAGATGCTAACTGATTGCCATGTTCATGTAAGTCTTTATCCTGGACCTACAGAGGTTTGCGATGCAGCCGCTTTATACGAGACTGCATTAATAGGCGTGGCATGCTCGCTTGAGGACAGCATACGTAATCTAGAATTTGCCAAGGTTGAGGGCTATCATCCCATGATAGGAATTCATCCTTGGTATGCAAAAAGTCGCGATTTTCCAGAAATGGAATTTGAGCGACTTTTAACTATTCATAAGGTTGAGGGCTTTGGTGAGTGCGGCTTAGATGCTGAGAATTACCAAATTCCCTTAGGTGATCAGGTTCATCTCTTAGCAGGGGAGCTCTCCTTTGCATCCTTTCATCATCTTCCGGTAAGTCTTCATGTAAGAAAGGCTCATGATGAGCTTATTAGGCTTTTGCGCTTTTACAAATCTAGAGGTCTTACTGGAGCTATTCACAATTTCACCTTTTCAAAAGAGCTAGCGCGTGATTATTTAGACTGTAATATGTTTTTAAGTGTCGGTGCTCATCTGCTCAAAAAGCCTCGTCGTCTCATAGAATCCATGCAATATGCAGGACCTAATCGTATCCTGCTTGAAAGTGATTTTGACCATCAGCAAAGTGGTCCTTATGACGGCGCTTTAATATCTAAGCTTGCAAGAGTTTATGCGCAGGTATTTAAACTTTCCTATGAACAATCCTGCTTGACTCTTGAAAGCAATGTAAAAACTTATTTAAACGGAATTTTTTAATTATGGCCTTTATCTTTGCCGCAGCACCTACCCCAAAATTTTTCAAGGATGAAATTAAGTTTATTTTAAGACAGCACTATGGCATAAGACTGGAGCTTATCAAGGAGGCTACCTTGGGCTCCTGTACTGCCTTCATAGGAGAGTGTGAGGAGAAATCTGAGGAGATCGCACGTAAGATCCATGATGAAGCATCTCAAGCAAATTTGGGCTTTGATCTTATGTACTTTCCTGAAAATAGCATTCCTAATTTGAAAATGCCTGGGGCCGTTGTGCTTGATATGGATATGACCTCAGTACAAATAGAAGGCATAGATGAGATCGCCCGCCACTTAGGCGTTTATAACGAAGTTGCTGAAATCACTGCTAGAGCTATGGCAGGTGAGTATGACTTTGCTACTTCCTTAAGAAAGCGTGTTTCCATTTTGGAGGGCGGCGATGTTTCCATATTTAAAGACATAAAAAGGACTATGCCCGAAACTGATGGCTTAAGTGAGCTGATGCATGTTGCCACCGCCGCAGGTTGGAAAAAGGGAATTTGCTCTGGCGGCTTTATAGAATTAATTTGTGCCTTAGAGGACAAATATAAGCTTGATATGGTTAAGGCCAATTCCTTAGAAATAGCTGGTGATAAGCTCACAGGTAGAGCCAAAGAGCCTATAGTTGATGCAAAGGCTAAGCGTACTGGAGTGCTAGAACTGCTTAAGGCTAATAAAATTCCCAAGGAGCAATGTGTTGTTCTAGGTGATGGAGCCAACGATCTCTTGATGATTGAAGAGGCCGGTTTGGGTATTGCCTATCATGCCAAGCCCATTGTGCGTGAAAAGGCTCCTTATGCTTTAAATTACAGCTCATTGATTGCTGTTCCGCTATTGCTTAAGTTATATGCTTAAGTTTGTTGCCTAAATTTTTGGGTAGAGAGCATGGCTAAAGTTAAATCAACCTTCGTATGTTCAAATTGTGGCACACAGTATCCGCGTTGGCAGGGCCAATGTAAGGAGTGTGGCTCATGGAACACTATCTCTGAAACTGTTTTAACTCAAAGCGTTGCTCCATCAGCCGGTGCTAGAGCTGCAGGACAGGCCTTAAAGCTCTCTGGCTTTGCCGGGCAAACTGGTACTGGCGTTTTATCTTTAAATGAAGTATCTCTTGAGAGCAGACCGCGCCTGCCTACAGGCTATGCCGAATTTGATCGAGTTTTAGGAGGAGGCATAGTTCAAGGCTCGGTGGTTTTAATAGGCGGTAATCCGGGCGCAGGTAAATCAACCCTGCTTTTGCAAACGGTATGTCTTTTATCCTCACGTCACCGTGTGCTCTATGCAACAGGTGAGGAATCGCTACAGCAGGTAGCGCTTCGCGCCCAAAGATTAGGATTGCCGGTTGCAAATGTGCGCATTGCCGCTGAGACCTCGGTTGAAAATATCTGTGCGCTTGCAGTATCAGAGCGTCCTGAGGTCTTGGTGGTGGACTCCATTCAGGTCACCCATGTGCAGGGAATAGAATCTGCTCCTGGCTCAGTATCCCAAGTACGCGAGGGTGCGGCAGCACTTACTCAGTTTGCCAAAAAAACTGGCATTGCGGTTTTCATCGTAGGCCATGTAACCAAGGATGGCGCCTTAGCAGGACCTAAGATCTTAGAGCACTGTGTGGATTGCTCAGTTATCTTAGAGGTTGGATCCGATCAGCGCTTTAGAACGCTACGCTGCCATAAAAATCGCTTTGGAGCGGTAAATGAGATTGGCGTCTTTGCCATGACTGACAAGGGTATGCGTGAGGTAAAAAATCCTTCAGCCATATTTTTAAATCGTCAGCAGGAGGTTGCTGCAGGCTCTCTTGCCATGGTTATTTGGGAAGGTACCCGTCCGTTGTTAGTTGAGCTACAAGCTCTAGTTGATGAGACTCAATATGGCAATCCAAGACGTTTGTCGCTTGGTACCGATCAAAACCGCTTGGCCATGCTACTTTCCGTATTGCATCGTCATGCCGGAGTTGAACTTGGAGATCAGGATGTCTTCGTCAACGTCGTCGGTGGTGTTAAGGTTGAGGAAACCTCCTCTGATGTCCCATTGGTAATGGCACTTTTGTCATCCTTGCGTTCTCGGGCAATTGATAGGCGTACTATTGCCTTTGGCGAGATAGGATTAACCGGTGAGGTACGTCCAGTACCATCAGGGCAGGAGCGTTTAAATGAGGCGGTCAAACAGGGCTTTGTGCGTGCAATAGTGCCTGCAGACAATGCGCCTATCAGGGCCATTCCTGGTCTTGAAGTGATCAAGGTCAATAGAGTATCTGATCTCTTGCCTCTTGTTTAGGCTCTAAAAAGTAGGCTTGGCCTATTTGCCTTTGGTAGCTGGTGTTTCAATGGCTGCGTGCACTAATCTTAGGCCTATGATCAGTCGATCCTCATTGCGAAAGCGCGACTGCAGACAGCGCTTAATCTCAATTAAATTTCCCGCAAGCTCCTTCATCGCCGTCTCATCTGGATCTTGGGCGTAGATATCATTAAAGCGCATGAGGTAGTCTGAGGTGTTTTCTATTGCTGGCATGGCACGAGAGGCAATAGAGAGGGAGCGCCCCGAGGCATTTTCAACTAATTCTAGAATTTTGGGATAGAGGTCGAAGTGACCGTGGGAGACGTAGTCAATGAGGGTGTCGCAGAAGTTTGAGAGGGTTACCTCGTTCACATCACCCTCTGCTAGCGCTACATAAAGCTGCATTAGCTTCTGCCTAGCCTCAATCATTTCGTTGATCCATGCATACCGAGGATCAACTATCTGAGTTGCGCTATTAAAGCCGCTTAATCCTACCTGTGGTGCCATATGACCTCCGCAAAAGTCTTTTCTTTGACAATATCACGCATGAGCCTCATTTGAAATTACATGCGTGATTTTTGCGACACAGTTAGCGTTTTGCTATTAGCTTTTGATTATAGAGATCGCGTTTGTAGTTTTTAATGTTGGCAGCAAAGCGTTTGCGCTCATTGCTGTTGCTATTGTCTACAATGCCGTTTAGCTTAACACGTAGTGCATTTACCGGACGGCCATTAATGCGTAGCTCATAGTGCAGATGAGGTCCTGTGGAGAGACCGGTATTACCTGAGCGCGCAATCACCGTACCCATCTTAACGTTTTGACCTACCTTGACGTTTATCTTAGAGAGGTGCATGAATACTGTTGAGTAAGCACCACGATGGCGGATCACTACGTAATAGCCAGTAGAGCGGTTAAATTCAGCCTTGGTAACTACACCATCAGATGGACTTACTACGGGAGTTCCTACCGGCATACCAAAGTCAATACCGTTATGCGGGCGGGTTACACCTGTGACCGGATGGCGACGTGAGGGGTTAAATGGTGAGGTAACTCTAGCCTGAACATCAAATGGGAAGCGGCGGAAGGAGGCGGTGGATTTTGAATTAATACCACGCTCATCGTAATACTTACCATCCTTAGGATTTAAGAAGGCTGAAACCTTACGTCCCTGTAGTGAAAACTCAACTGCAGAAATCTTGCCCTTACCCTTAGCATCAGTAAATAACACACGCATGGAATCGCCAGCACGTATATTGCGCGAGAACTGAATACGACCTTTAAACAGATTTAGGATCTTATTAATCTCAGCATAGCTGACACCGGCATTGTTAGCGGCGGTGGAGAAGGTCTCCCCCTTGCCTATGCTGACAACGACTAGACGTCCACGAGAGTCATGAGCTGAAACCTTTTTTTGGGGCTTTTGCTCTGCTAGCTGCTTGCTATCAGCCTTTTTATCCTGTTTAGCCTCGGCAACAGCTTTGGTTTTATCATTGCTACTAGCCTCGACCTTATTATTATCCTTGCTGTCCTGAGGCTTCATGGTGACTATTACTTCATCACCATCTTGTAGATGACTGCCTAGCTTCTCAACTACGTAGGCAAAATTATTTTTATTAGGATCATCACGATAAAAACGGATCTGCTGTCCTTTGTCTATAGGCTTGACGAAGGCCATCAAATGGCTTTTATCATCTAAAAGGAAGGATAGATGATCACCTAGGCTTAAGGAATTAACCTCCGAGGCAACCTTTTTGTTATCAAGAATTGCCATGGTTACAGATGCGGGGATGTTTAAATCAGAGAAGATTGAGGAGATGGTATCTCCCTTTTGTACATCTTCTTCAAACCATTTAAGCTCAGTTTCATTAGCAGCATCCTTATCATCCTCAGATGCCAAAGTTTTTACCTTTTCATCTAAAGCATCATCAGAGTCTGCAAGCGCACTATCAGGGAGCGTATCATCGTAATTGTCGGTAGCAGCATTAGGATCGATCTGTACCGTTACCTGATTTTGATTGTTGTGTACCTGATTGTTTTGATTCTGTGCAAAATATGAGCTTAATGGAACAGAGTCTGTAAAATTATCTAATGAATCAAGCACGGCATCATCAATATTTTGCTGATGATAGGGAGAGCTATGTGCAATATCATCGGCATCAGATGATATGGGGATATTAGTTCCGACTGGATTAAAGATAGCAAGCACCGTGGCCGATAACATGGTTACGGCACAGGCTAGCAGATGTTTTTTAGGAAGAGGGTGACGCCATTTGCCGCCGCCCTGAACCTCATAAGATACAAAATCTTCAGATGTCTTCATGCGTAAAAAAGCTAGAGCTCTAGTGAAAGCTCTACTCGACCGCCTTTTTCGCTCCAAAAAAAGACAGCTTATAATTTAGAG
>CAVHVI010000087.1:0-9085 GCA_963639245.1 Bacteroidaceae bacterium | reverse complement strand
CAGCCTAAGTTATAGGCTACTGATATTGATAGAAATCGTCTTTATGGCGAGCTGAAATCATCAAAAATTAAGATTGAATCCGGCAACTGCCATGTGCATCCGGAGTGGATCGTGAGAATCGATCTGCGCAAAAATTAAAAAAGAGGCCGTTTCGGGTCACTTTATGGTCATATAGTCAACTTTTCGCATCAAAACTAAAGCTCCATTTTTATCAAAGTAGACACCTTAGTAAATGCGATACAAAGGTTGCATCACAGCACGAAATAGATGCTTTTAAATACAGAGGCTAGCTAATAGTCCCTGCATAAATATCAAAGCGACAAGCTTTTCCATCAGCAAAGCCGGTAGGCTTTAAAATACCTTCGCAAACAGCTGGTGCACCAGCAGGACGCTTCACTACAACACGTCCCTTTGCTCTCTTAATTAAAAGCGGTAATACCTCATCACAATCAAGATCAGCGCCAACTGTTGAATGTAAGATACGCATCTCCTGCTTTACCAAAGCACTCTTGCGTCTTGGGGGAAACATAGGATCGTAGTACACCGCATCTGCCTGTCCAAGCTCTTCATGCTCATACAAAGGCCCCAATGGAGCTAAAGTTGGCAAACCATTTGGTAAAGACTCTAGAAATTTAGGATCTTCCTGAGCCCTGAGCAAGGCATCATATAAAAGCGCCCAGATCACAGGAGATCTTTCAAACATAGTTACCTTGCAACCACAGCACTGCAAAATAAAAGAATCGCGCCCAAGACCGGCGGTTGCATCAAATACCACTGGGCTATCATTCTTTCCCATCACTGCGCGGGCTACCGCCTCACTGTGACGACCGCTGTGGGAGATACGCCAGATGAGCTTGTCAGAGGTAAAATCTAAAGAAAATGGCTTTTTCAAAGTAAGATCTTGAGATCTCACATAAAGCTCAGCTCGCTCTGAAAATCTAAGCTCAAGCTCAGCTTCTGCGCCAAGCTTATCTTTAACAGCCACAATGCGCTGTAGAAAATCATTCCAAAGCGCACCTTCATGCTGGGGAATACCTGTAATAGTTAGCATTAGCGAAAATGCTCAATTGCCTTCTGGGCATCAGGCTCAACGCCACGCCAAATCTTAAAGCTTAAGGCTGCCTGCATGATGAGCATACCAAAGCCATCAGAGCTAGCTTTACAGCCTAACTCTTTGACACGCTTAGTAAAGATTGTTTCGCCATCTGGTCTATACATTAGATCGTAGGCAAAGCTGGCGCCAGCATAGATATCTTCTGAAACATTAGGAATAGAGCCACCTAAGGATGCAGAGGTTGCATTAAGAATAATGTCAAAATGCCCCTTTAAAGATTCAAATGAGGGCGCAAAATCAATCTTGAAGTTATCAGCAAGGGATTTAGCTTTCTCAGCAGTACGATTGACTAGCGTAATAGCTGCTGGATCCTCATCTTGCAGAGGTCGCACAATACCACGAGCCGCACCTCCAGCACCTAGGATTAAGATCTTTGCCCCTTTCATATTTACCCCAAGACGCTTTAAATCAGAGGTAAGACCACGACCATCGGTGTTATCGCCTAAAATTGAACCATCGTCTAGCTTCTTTAAGGTATTAACCGCACCTGCAGCTTTTGCGTAAGGAGAGAGTTCATCTGCAAAATCATAGGCGTTTAGCTTACAAGGCACAGTGATATTACAGCCTTTTCCAAGCTTAAAAAATTCGGTTACAGTCTGCTCAAATTCACCCTCAGGTACTAAAAGAGGATCGTATTGAATATCCTCACCAGTGATCTCTGCAAAATAGGCATGGATCTTTGGGGACATGGAATGAGCAATAGGATTTCCAAGCACTGCATAGCGATCGGTCATTTGAGATCCTCTGGCCACTGTGGGCCTTTTCTTAAAAGGGTATGAGTTTTAGTGTCATAAACAGAGGTTGATCCTTTGAGATCCCCGCAGGGAATAGTCAAAGCAACATCAACTCTTCTTAAAATGATAGGGCTTATTAATGAAAAGTCGCTTTCTGCGTCCATGCCAGATAAATTAGCAGAGGTGGATACTAGCGGAACGTCTGACAACTTGGCCAACTCTGATAAAGGCGCAAAGGCAGTAACACGTACGGCAATAGTCTCACGGCCACCAGTTAAGATGCTGCCTTTTAAGGCATCCGCACAAGGCAAAACAAAGGTATAGGGACCAGGCCATAGTCTTTGCATTAATGCCTTACTCTTATCATCAAGCTTATCTAATGCGACTATATCCTTGAGATCATCTATAGAAGATGCAATAGTGATCAAGCCCTTACCGCTATCACGCTCTTTAATCTTGATGATCCGCTTAATGGCATTTTCATCAAATGCACTACAGGATAGACCGTATACTCCCTCAGAAGGCGTGATCACCACGCCTCCATTTTTGATAGTAGTAGCCGCGGTTGCTAAATTATCCGAAAACTCAGGCTTTAACATTAAGCCGCGTTCTTTGGCTACAACCTCGATTTCTTCAGTCATTAGATAGAAGCCAACTTCTGCTGTAAGGCAGCATCCTTTGCCTTAACCTGCTCAGAGGCATTCTTGCGATCAGCCTTAACACGAGCATCAAGCTCAGGATCGGATAGGGCCATGATCTGTGCTGCAAGATAAGCTGCATTCTTAGCACCAGCCTTGCCAACAGCTACAGTTGCAACCGGAATTCCACCAGGCATCTGCACAGTTGAATACAAAGCATCAACGCCATTTAAAGGACCGCCATCACAGGGAATACCGATCACTGGGCGAGTAGTACGAGCAGCAATGGCACCTGCGAGGTGAGCAGCTAAGCCAGCAGCCCCGATAAATACCTGACAACCACGCTTTTCAGCATCCTGCACATAGGCTGACACTTCATCCGGAGTACGGTGAGCAGATGCAACACGAGCCTCATAAGCAATACCTAAATCCTTTAAGATCTTCATGGTATTTTCCAAAAGAGGTAAATCAGAATCAGATCCCATAATAATGGCAACGAAATGATTGGACATAAAAACTCCGTTTGAAGAAATTTGCCTGCAAGAATTAAAGACGCAGGCATCACTGTGTATTGATTGGGTGTGATTTTAGCACTGACGCGCAATTTTCCTAAAAGTCATCTTATTGCGCTCAATCACGGAGCGTAGACTCCTTGACGTAAGGTAGGATCATCTAGGATCTCCTTGCGTTTGCGCTTATGCGGACGCCTTGTCTGACAAAGACTATTGCCACATACCAATTTAATGCCATTTTTTCCTTTCTTTTCAAATTGTAAGGGGAAAGAGCACTTAGGGCAGGGCTTCTCTATAGGCTTACCAGGAACTGAATAAGTACACTCAGGATAATTGTTACAAGCAAAGAATAAGCGACCGGTGCGAGTAAAGCGCTGAGACATCACTCCTTTGTGACAAAGAGGACACTTAATCTGAGATTTTTCATGTCCGGTATAGGTGTAATCGCAATCAGGATAGCGAGTACAGCCTACAAATAAACCAAAGCGACCACGCTTTAAGGCAACCAAGGCGCCGCATTTTGGACAATGATCCTCCATTGCAAGTACGGTTTCTACACTGCGCTTTTTAGATAGAGGTTGCATGAAGGAGCAGGCAGGATAATCTGAGCATCCTAAGAAATCACCACGCTCTGAGCGACGTAATACTAATGGCTGTCCACACAAGGGACAGGGATCTCCTTCCTCATGCTCCTCGCTTTTTGAGACAGAGCTCTCGTGTTCAGGAGCTTTGCTGTCTTCTGCTTCTATAAAATCAAGATCATCAGTAGGGCTCATTGATATTTATCCCATGCTTTTGGCTAGCTTTTATTTATCAGGGCATCATTTTAACCTAACTTGAAAAAGGCATCTAATAGGCGTTTTATCCCCGATAGAATTGCGTCTTTTGTATGTTTTATTAGCGTTCATGCTAAAATTGCATGCTTAAATTCGAGGTATATATGGCAATACGTGAAATAGTAATTTTCCCCGACGAAAGATTAAGACTTCCAAATAGTGAAGTGACCGAATTTGGGCCAGAGCTTAAGGCTTTGACCGAGGATATGTTTGAAACCATGTACGCAGACGAGGGCATTGGTCTTGCCGCTCCGCAAATTGGTATCAACAAAACCTTAGTGGTAATCGATATCCCTGAAGAGGATGGTAAGCAGGGCGATAATCAGTTGGTGATGGTAAATCCTAAGATTACCGCAACCTCTAATACTATCATTGATTCTGATGAGGGCTGTTTAAGTGTGCCTGGCTATCAGGATAAAATCACTCGCTTTGAGACTGTCTCAGTAAAATTCCAAGATGTAGATGGCAATGAGCATACTATGGAAAATGTAGAAGGCCTTCTAGCTATCTGCATGCAGCATGAAATCGAGCATCTTTCAGGCACGCTATTTATCGATCACCTCTCCCGCCTAAAGCGTGATCGTCTGCAGAAAAAATACAGCAAAATCCTAAAAGAACGCCAAGGTAAATAACAGATATCTGGAGAAAACATGGGACCGAGGATAATTTTTGCAGGTACTCCTGATTTTGCCGCAGTAAGTCTCAAGGCCTTACTTGATGCAGGTATTCGCCCATGTGCGGTGTATACCCAGCCGGATCGACCTGCAGGTCGAGGACACAAGCTCACCCCCTCAGAGGTTAAGACTCTAGCCTTAGAAAATGGCTTAGAGGTACGTCAGGTAGAAAATTTTAAGAATGAGGATGACATTAAAGCCTTTGAGGAGCTCAAGGCAGATCTATGCATAGTAGTTGCCTACGGTATTATCCTGCCTCAAAGAGTACTTGATGCTCCACGTCTTGGCTGTATCAATGTTCATGGCTCAATTTTGCCTGAATACCGTGGCGCCGCTCCTATTCAAAGAGCCTTGCTTGATGGTAAGAAGGAAACTGGTGTCACTATCATGAAATTAGTTAAGGCACTAGATGCTGGCGATATGCTAGCTGTTGCTAAGATGCCAATTGCTGATACTGATACCTCGGGCACTCTTTTTGACAAGTTGGCAACTCTTGGTGCACAAACTCTAGTGCATAACCTAGGTCCTATACTTGCAGGTACGCTAGCTGCAGTTCCTCAGGATGAAAGCAAGGTTACCTATGCTGAAAAAATATCTAAGGAAATGAGTCCCTTGGATTTTTCAAAATCAGCCTCAGCCTTAGAGCTACTAATTCGTGGCTTAAATCCTTGGCCTATAGCTACTGCCTCCTTAGATGATGTTCGCTATAAGATCTTTGAGGCAAGCGTTAAAAAAACTGGTAAACACGACAATCTAGGCGCCATCACTGCTCTTAGCAAAGAAGGGATCGAGGTTGCCTGCGCTGAAGACACCTTAGTATTAAAAACTATTCAAGCTCCGGGCAAGGGCCGTGTAAAGGCTGCTGATTTTGCCCGTTCATGCCCGCAGAAATTTGAAGGAAAGAATTTTGACTGCTGCTGTTCTGCATCTTAAGAAAACCGACAACTCCCGCACTGGAGCTGATAAATCCTCTGCACGCCACACCAACACTGGCAGAATGCGCAGAAATCGTCCTAACTTTGATAAAAAGGAAGGCACTAACTTTCATAGCCAGTCACGTGACAAGATGACGGCCTCATCTGCAACCGGATCTCCAGCCCGTGCCGCCGCGGCTATGGCCGTGGCCGCAGTTGAAAATGGTCGCTCACTTACAAAAACCCTGCCTCGTTTTTTAAAGGACATGGACGGACGTGATCGTGCGCTAGTGCAGGAAATAGTCTACGGCACCTTGCGTCATCGTCGTTTGCTGTCAGAGCGTCTTAAGGGACTTTTGGAGCATTCAATTGTCAAACGCTTTGAAAATAGCCGTGCTTTACTGCTCTGTGCGCTCTATCAAATAGTCTATACCCGTATCCCATCTCATGCGGTAGTGGCCTCCACTGTAGGCGCTTGCGCATCCTGCGGATGCCGCAATATGACAGGACTTGTTAATGCTGTGCTTCGCCGTTTCTTGCGTGAGGGCTCAAGCCTTAATGAGGAGCAGGTAAGTGAGGATGTACGCTATTCCGTCCCGCAATGGCTCTATGACAAGCTTAATGCTCAATATCCAGATAAGGTAAGTTTAATTTTAAAGGCTCAAAACGAGCACGCGCCAGTATGGCTAAGAGTTGAAAACTCCAAGCTTTCAACTGAGGATTATCTGTCTCTCTTAAAAAAGAACGGCATTGATGCCACTGCTTCAAAGTTTGCCCCGGCAGCCATCAAGCTTAAGCAAGCAATTGGCACTGAGGATATGCCCAAATTCCAGCAGGGCTTGGTAAGTGTGCAGGATCTAGCTGCACAAATGGCAGCTCCTTTAATTGAACCCAAAGCAGGTGAAAAAATCCTTGATTGCTGTGCGGCCCCTGGTGGAAAGAGTGCTCATCTTATGGATCTCTGCCCTGAGATAAATCTCATTAGCGCTGATACTGATGAGGAGCGCTTAGAGCAGGCCCAAAAGAATTTCACCCGTCTTGGTCGCAAACCTCAATGCGTAGTATGTGACTTTGCCTCAAATGAGGCTCCTAATCAGCTTGGTCGTGATTTTGACAAGATCCTCCTTGATGCCCCTTGCTCAGGCACCGGCGTTATCCGTCGTCACCCTGATATCAAGTGGTTACGTCGTGAAAAGGATATTGAGCAATTAAAAATCACTCAGGCTACTATGCTTGATCAAGCCTTAGGCATGCTCAAAGTAGGGGGGATTTTGGTATATACCACCTGCTCTATCTTAAAAGAGGAAAATGAAGAGCAGATTAAAGCCTTCCTAGCGCGCCACGCGGATGAAGTCGAGGCCTTACCCTTTGATTTTTGCGGAGAAAACGTAGCTTATAAACAGCTACTGCCAGGTGAATATGCTGCCGACGGCTTCTTCTACGCCCGTTTTGTAAAGAAGGCCTAGTGCAGTAATTTCCTATGAAGATCATTATTCTCGGCGCAGGTTATGTAGGCTCAGAGCTTGCAACCTATCTTGCAAACGCTGGCCATGCCGTAACCTTGGTAGACAATCCCTCTGACAATTTAGAGCAGATTGCCTCCCGTATTGATTTACGCGTGATCCAAGGAAATCCCTCATCACCCGTAGTCTTAAGAAACGCTGGTGCCGAGAATACCGAGCTTTTAGTTGCCGCTACCGCTGATGATGAGGTGAATATCACCGCCTGCTCCATCGGCGCCTTCTTATTTCACATTCCGCGCCGCATCGCCCGTATCCGTCAGGCTGATTATTTAAAGGAAGCAGATGAGCTCTTTTGTGAAGGCGGAATACCAATCGATCATGTTATCTCCCCTGAGCACATCGCAACTGACGATTTAATTCGTCTTATCAATCTGCCAGGAGCCTCAGCTGTGGCAGAATTTTTCGATGGCATGCTAACTTTAGCTCAGGTACGCTGTCGTCTGCGTGGAAAGCTAATTGGTCACCCTTACAGCGAATTTGAAAGCTATGATGGCAAGGCCGCACTGCTCGCTGTTTTTAGAGAGGGCAAGATCTTAGATGGCTTTAGAGCAGAGTTTATCGCACCTGATGATGAGGTGTTCTTCTGCTGTCAAACCGAGCGTGCGCTCTCTCAGCTTTCAGCTCTGCGTCCTTTGCAAACTGGCGGCTCTACTATCACCATCGCCGGTGGTACCCATGTAGCTGATGCCTTAGCCGTGAGATTGTCAGAGCGCTTTCGTGTAAAGCTCATCGAGCCCAATTCTCAAAGAGCGCTACGCATAAGCGATCGTCTCTATGGCAACGATGTTGAGATCTATAACGCTGATCCTACTTCATTGGTATTCATGAATGAGGAGCAGCTTCAGAGATCTGATCTCTTCATTGCAGCCTCTCCTAGTGATGAGAGCAATATCATGTCCTCCATGCTCATCCACCGCCTGCACAAGGTAAGAACCATGGCGGTAATTAGAGGAGATGGCTACAGTCAGCTTGCTGAGGACTCTGAAGGTGAGATTGAAACCGTAATATCTCCAAACGAGTCCACTGTTTCCGCACTGTTATCCAATATTCGCCAAGAGGGTGTTAAGAACATGCGCCTCTTTAGGCATGGCAAATCTGAGGCCTTGGAATTAGTAATTGAGGGATCGCATTTTTCATCAAAGGTAATAGGGCGCTCGGCACAGGAGCTATCTCTTCCTCAGGGAGTAAGCCTAGGCCTTGTCTTACGCGACGGACGCATACTCTCACCTTTGCAGGACTTTAAATTCAATGATGGTGATCATGCAATCTTCTTTGCAGTTGATCACAAGCAGGTACGCGCACTTATTAAATATTTCCGTCCCCGCGCTTTTTGGATCCCCAAATGGTAGTCAACTTCAAGGTTGTAGCAAAGCTCTTGGGATCAGCCATTTTATGGTTTGGCTTGGTAGCCATTATTCCTGCAGTCTATTCCTTATTTTCCTACATGAGAGCCTTTCCCGCTTTCATGGTAGCCGCGATTGTGGCAATTGGCATAGGCTTTATCTTTAAGCGCCTTGGAAAAAATTGCTCTAATGCGCCATCAATTAGAGAGCTTTTTATCTTTACCGTAGCACTTTGGGGCGGGACCACCTTAATTGCCGCTATTCCCTTTATGCTGGTGTTAAAGGATTTGAGCCTGGCGCAGGCCATATTTGAAAGTGCTTCAGGTCTATCTACTACCGGCGCTACTATTCTTGACCACCTTGATTTAAAGCCAAGGCCATTATTGCTTTGGCGCTCCATGCTACAGTTTGTAGGAGGCATAGGCTTCGTGGTGATCGCAGTTGCGGTATTACCTACAGCCTCTATGGGTGGCATGAATCTTTTTAAAACCGAATCCTCCTCCTTTGATGGTAGATCCAAAATAACCCCTCACGCCAAAACCATGGCCGGAGGCTTTTTGCTCTGGTACTTCCTAATGCTATTTTTATGCACCTTCTTCTATGCATTAGGAGGCTTTGATTTCTTTTTGGCCTTAAATACTGCTCTTTGCACGGTATCCACCGGTGGCATGATGCCTATTGACTCCTCAATGAACGCGGTCTCGCCCTTCATTCAATATACGGCCATGATCTTCATGTTATTAGGAAGCCTGCCTTTCATGCTCATACTCTCCTCAATTGCGGGCAACTTTTTAAAT
>CAVHVI010000086.1:0-9105 GCA_963639245.1 Bacteroidaceae bacterium | reverse complement strand
AAAGAAGAAAATTTTCCTACTAGCTCTTAATAAAATTTAAGAGCTAGGATAAATAGAAGTATGCTACAGCTTTAGTTTCTAAGCATACCAATTAATTGCAAAGCCTCCCTTTACCTTGCATACACAGCCAAGCTTTTATAGCACTTTAAAACTAAGATAATGGCAAGAGCGGAGGACAGTACTTGAGCTAAACTAGGCGCTAGCCATATGCCAAATAAGCCCCATTGGCTTGAGCAAATAAAAACCATCAGTGCGGGGAATATTAAGGTATTACAAAGAGATAGCATAAAAGCACGACCTGATGACTCAAGTGCGGTTAAAAAGCCGCGTAGGACCATTTCGATCCACATTTGTACATAGCGCAGAGATAAAAGCATAAGACAAAGCGTACCAGCTTTGATAAAGGATTTATCTCCAGCTTGGGCAAACAAGGGAATGATCTTCGATGCCATAAGCTCAAGGGCTAAACAAATAACCAAAGACAGCCCCCCTGACACCAGCAACAAACGCTTTTCTATGTCCAACACCCGCTTATAAAGCCTAGCGCCATTACAGTAGCTAATTGCAGGTTGCAAGGATGACACCATACCATCAATTAACATCATTACCACTGAGCCGATATACATTACCGCCGCATTGGCCGCAACCGCAACATTGCCACCGGTTTTTAAAAGTAAGCTGTTAATTAAAAGCATAAGCACTGACCACGAGGACTCCTCTAAAAAATTTGGTAAGCCACTATATAAAAGACGCCTAAACTGACGCCACGGGATCCCACCAAGCTTAAAGTGCAGATCGGTCTTACCACGAAGAAAAGGATAAATTCCTAGGATCGCCCCTAAGGATAAGGATGCACAGGTGGTAAAGGAGGCAGACCAGATCCCCTGCTCAAGCTTAACTATCAAGATATAATCTAAGACAAGATTTAAAAGAGAGGTACCAATATCTAGGTACATAGAGAGCTTTTGCAGGCCACAAATTCTCATATAAGAGTGGACATCATAGTAAAGACATACCAAGGGACCTGCCAAAAGATAGGACAAGACGTATTGTGATGAAAGCTCAATGGTGGCATCATCTGCCCCCATAAAGCGTAAAAAAGGCTTAGTAAAGATAAAACCTGCGATGCACATGAGCACACCCAGAAAAAGCGCTGTGAGCACTCCAACGGTGAAAGTACGATTGGCGCGCAAATTTTTCTTTTGTCCCAAAAACCTTGCGATCTGTACCGAGGATCCTGTACCGATCATCATCGCCAAGGCAAATACAGCTGCCAATAAAGGCCACATCATGTTCGCAGCTGCAAGTGAGTTATGTCCCATGTAATGGCCAACAAACATGCCATCTACAACCACATACAAAGCAGAAACTATCATGGAGATAGAGCTTGGGAGTACACAATAGACAAAAAGACGTCCTACCCCCATGGTAGCAAACAATTCAGAACGCATAAAAACTTCTTAAATCACAAGGCTCTGGCGCTAAGAAAGTAGCAAGAGCTAAGTTAGGCATAGGCAGAAAAGGAAAATTGATCCTTTAATGCCTCGATTGCTGTTTGATTATAGGTTTCAAGATAAGCTGAAACCTTATTATTAGAAGAATGCTTGGCTTGCCATAGAGTGCTGTAGGCTTGGGCATAACGTTTTTCAGCATCTAAGGGATTTGCGGGGGATTCGGCAACTGCTTGATATTCATTATTAAAGGCTACAGTAGCACGAGGATCGTTATTTTGCTTAGCTACAACGCTATCTGCAGCTAATTCCGCCTTTTTTTCAGACGCAACTTTTTCAGGCGCAACACTTCCTTGCTCCACCAAGCGCCGACGATTAGTCGGGCTTTGGATGAAGACTGAGGATAATGAGCTGTAGCCTTGAGTTACTAGCATAGCAATTGATGATTAGATTTGCTTCTTTTGATCAGAAACCTTCTTCCATGCAACATCATCGCGTACGTAAAGAGGTAAAGCCTCAGCACAATCTACTACCTTGCCCTGCTCAAAAAGCTTCTTGCCTAAAAGCGCGACCATTTCTGCATCAGGGAAGGAACTTCTCTTTAAAACATTAGGATTTAAACCAGCTTTATGCAGTAAATCAACTCCACTACCGCCAGCATAAGCAGATCTTGCACCTAGAGTTTGGAAGATCTTCTCAACTGCAACCTCAGGTGGCAACACGCAGGGCTCAAGCAAGGCCTTAGGATAATCGCCAGTCTTTTCATAAACTGCACAATAAACCTCTCCCATGCGCGCATCGATTGCACCAATTGCATATTGCTCATCAGTACCAATCAAGGATTGCATTGCTAAAGCCTCAAGTGAGACAACACCTGCACAGGGGATCTCAAGACCAAAGGCTAGGCCCTGAGCAGTAGAGGCAGCAATTCTAACT
The DNA here is from genome assembly GCA_963639245.1 of Bacteroidaceae bacterium. Taxonomy (GTDB): domain Bacteria; phylum Pseudomonadota; class Gammaproteobacteria; order Enterobacterales; family Succinivibrionaceae; genus Succinivibrio. Next base: position 6,718 of record CAVHVI010000086.1, on the reverse strand, counting down.
CCGGTAAAAGATCCTGGACCTCTTCCATAGACAATGCCATCTAATTCATTTTGCTCTACGCCAAAATGCTCACGCACGCGATCACACATAGGAAGGATAAGCTCAGCATGTTTCTGCGGTGCAATCTCATTGATTGCAAATACCTCATTATCTACTAACAAAGCTGCAGAACAATTTTCTGTTGAAGTCTCAATTGCCAGAAGTTTCATAGAATTTACGCGACAGTATCCAAAGCCTAAGCTACAGTCTAGATCGCGTCCTCCTTTCTTTGTTGAGTGATGAAGTGCTTTTATTTGCATAAAAGCTGTATTTTTTAAAGACTATCAATCAAGCCTGCATTCGGCTAAAGCATGCCCCTAACGTTTTAAAAGAGCATTGCGCTTATTAAGGCCTGAGAGAAAATCCTGTAATTGCGCTATATTTCTGCATATTGTAACAGGAGGGAGACTTTTTAAAAACAAGTTCCCATAGCCTTTTTTTAAAATTCGTGGATCACATATCACCATGGCACCGGTATCATTCTCATGGCGAATAAGACGTCCTGCCCCCTGTCTTAAATCAATAACGGCCTCCGGAACTGAAATATCCACAAAGGATCGCGGATGCTTATCCATACCTTGATCATAATAGCTACATCTTGCCTTAAACACAGGATCAGCTGGCGATTGAAATGGAAGCTTATCGATAATAACTAGAGATAAAGCCGATCCCTGAACATCAACTCCTGCCCAAAAAGATGAAGTTCCTATTAAGATAGCGTTACCTAGCTCTCTAAAGCGCTTTAAGAGGTTGGTATTAGACATGCTACCGTTTTGCGCAAGGATCTCGCGCTCATTTTGAAAGCACTGTCTCAGGCTTACCTCAAAGGCATTAATTGCCAGAATTGAGGTGGTGAGAATAAAGATACCACCACGATTATTGTGGATGATATCGGCAAGCATGGAGACAATGGTAGCCTCGCGCCCAGCAGTATTAGGCTCAGGAAAACGCTCTGATACAAAGAGAGCTGCATTATTGGCATAATCAAAGGATGAGGGTACGGAAAGCTCTAGGATATTATTAGAAAATGCGCCAATATCACGGCGAAATTTACTAAACTCACCAGCCACAGAGATGGTAGCTGATGTTGCCAATACTCCTACCTGATGCTCCTCACATTTATTTAAAAAATTACCAAAGTAACTGCCAATTTCAAGAGGAGTGATCTTTAAGGCATAGCCCTTTTTGCTGACGAGCACTGATCCTACACTCACGCCATGAGCTTGCTTGCTTTGACCATCAATATGCATCAGCTCCTCGATATTTTGTAGCATATCGTGTAGATCCTGATACATAGAGTTAAAGGCCTCTTCACTATATTCCTTATACTCATCAATAAAATTGTAAAGAGCCTTCACTCCAAGCCACAGATCGGCCATTACTTTACGAAATTCAAGGTTAACCTTTGTATGCTTATAGGTAGTATCTAATCGACTTTCATCATAATCATCAAAACGATAGAAAAGAAAATTTCTGTGCGAGATCTTGCCCTTTTCTAACAAATAATTATACAAACGCTCTGATGCTTCCTTTAATTGCTGATACCCCTTCTTAAACTCAGCAATGATCTGTAGCCCCTCTTGCTTGATAATCGTATCAATATCCTCACCTAATTTCTTGATATCAACACTTGATACCTCACGGCTTAGGTGATTTCGTCCTTCATCAGGGATCTCATGGGCCTCATCAAAAATCAAAAGCTGATATTTTGGCAATAAGATACAAGGAAATTGCGGATTAAAATTGTCCTCAATCTGCAGATCGGCAAAGAATAAGGCATGATTTATAACTACTATCTTAGATTTTACCGCGCGCTGTCTTGCCATGATCGCAAAGCATTGATCATGATAACGACAGCGTTTGCCGCGGCAGGTATGCCTATCACAGCATACCTTGCTTACAATATCGCGCGGGAAAAGCGCGTTAAGCTCAGCATAATTACAATGGATGCTGTCTTGTTGCGCTAGGGTATCCTGCTCAAGCAAATATTTTTGTAGCCTATCTACAGCCTCATTATAGGAGGAGGTTGCTTGAGAGCCATCAATGGCATCAAATCCTAAGCCTTTGCCCTTTTCAAAGCTACGTTTAAAGTCGTCAAAACGGGCCTTACATAGATAGTTTGAAAAGCCCTTTAAGGCAAAGAAGGCATGAGGTACATGCAAAAGATCGCACATTCTAGGCAGATCTTTATTGATAAGCTGGTCCTGCAGGGCCTTAGATCCTGTGGAGATAACGGTAGTCTTCCTAGATAGCAGGGCCGGCAGTAAATAAGCATAGGTTTTACCAGTACCTGTGCCCGCCTCTGCTATTAAAAATTGCCCCTCAGCAAAAACCTCCTGAACCTTGCGCGCAAGAGTTAGCTGTCCCTCTCTTGGAATAAAGCCCGGAATTTGCGTGCAAAAGCGCCCTTCTGGTCCTATAAAGGAATCTACCGAATCAGCATCGGTAAATCTTGGACCAAAGGGCATCTGTGGAGGATCTCCTTCATCGAAAAGATCTTCATAAGCCTTGATTGCAGTATTAGTTGAGCTACTCATGCACAGCCTTATTCAAAGGCAAACACCACATTGACGTAAGATTCAATAGTCATCTTACCAGGAGTATATTCGGAAGTATTACTTGCTCCTTCATCATTTACGGCCATGAGACGAGCAGACAGCTTCATCGGACTAAAAGAATTATTCTGATTTCTATTATTAAACGATAATTGGCAGGGCTTTAAAAGTTTTATATTAAAGCCTTTGGCAAGACGATTTGCTTGATCCTGCGCATCGTTCATTGCAAGCTCATCTGCCTGCTTTCTTAAGATAGATTCATCCTTAATACGGTAATTAAAGCCGTTAATTTCATCAATTCCAGCATTTACCGCCATTTCTGTAATTTGCGCAATAAGCTCAAATTTATCAGTGCGAACAATAAGCTCACGCTCGGCGCTATAACCATCTAAAATCTGCTTTTCCTGTTTTTTATCATAGACATATCTAGGCTCAAGCGTAATAGATCCTGCTTCAATACTATCCTTATTAATACCTAAGCCATTTAAAGCATTAATAAAGCTCGCAGTCTTTTGCTCACACTCAGTTTGAGCCTCCTTTGCATCCTTCTTTAAAACAGCGGAGGTAAAGTTTAAAAGAGCCTCATCCGGACTTGCCTGAACTTTTCCATAGCCTTGAATGGTCATAGATCCATTAATGCTTGAACAATCAACGCTCGCACTATCAGCAGAAGCAATAGGAGCAATAAATAAGGATGCCATTAAGGATGTAAGAAGGATTCTATTGAGCATAACTTTATCTATATCAAAATCACATACACAAAAGCCACCTAATTTTTGCAGGTGGCTTTCAATTCAAGCTTTAAAGCATATTACTTTTTATGAAGCTGACGAGCGCCTTCTGCAGTTGCTACAACTGCATCTAAAGAACCGCTAGCATCAGAGGCTGCCTCTACACCGGCACCAACAGCACCTTCTAGCACAGGGGCATCAGCAATACGTACACGGGATCTCAAAGGTTCATCAAGTAAAGCAATAGCAGCTTGTGAGCTGATAACACCAGAGCCGAGATCTGCAAGCACTACCACACCATCGCCCTGATCTGCCTTTTCAATAGCAGCCTTAACAATCTGCGGATCAGTACCCATCTTACCATCGCTGGTGCCACCTGCTGGATAGATCGGCATTTTCTTCCCATCACGAGATGAAATCTGCTGAACCATGTCGCAGATGCCTTCTGCAACCTTAAGGCTGTGGGATACAACAACAATACCAATCATTTAAAACTCCTAAATTCTAGTATTCATACGGAGCGCAAATGCTAAAAGCATTTTGCTTTGTAATTTACTCCGTCTTGCAGACGGTACAAATTTTTTATGCCTATTTTATCACGTGTTCGAAAATTGAAATAAACACATATTTTCAATATGCAGATTTTAGATGAAAAAAGCTAATCCTCTTTAAGCTTTACGCAAACTTTGTCATGTTTTTGCTTGAGATCGCACACTTTATCTAAATAAAACCTTATTCATTTCATATATACGATCACAAAGGATGCTATAGACCGTTAATTTTGACCTTCCAGTACCCACTACGGTCAGAACCAATGAGTTCGATGACTTCTTTTTCCTTTAGTGTCTTCAGATACTTTGTTACAGAAACCCTACTAACGTGCATTTGTTCGGCTAGCTGCAAAGTGGTATACCAAGGATCATCAATCAGAAGCTTAAGCGTTTTTTGCTCTTTATCCGTCAGATTATCAGATAAGTTATCAGATAAGTTATCAGATAAGTTATCTGTAAAGTGCTTATTCAGGGGGAGGCAGATTATCCGCTCTTAGTGCACTACAATTTTTTTCAACACCACGTCCCCAACAGGGTGATTGCATAAACTTTTGACCAACATTCGCGTAAGATATCAATCTATTAGGTCACACTGCATCAGCATAAATATGTTAAGCACCAGATGGTGTAACACATTACATGAAGCAACTGTGAATCACTGTGATCCAGTGACGTCTTATGATATCAGCCGTAATAGATGCTCAATCAGGCTCATTTCGCAATAGCTAACATTCTTCGATATTTTGCGACAAAAACGCGATTTTTTTCAATTTTATTGATGCTTACACGTAAAAAATGAGCTAAGTCAAAAAAATTAGGCAAAATTTTCTCAATAATTGCGAGGTAACTGCCAAATTTTTCTAAGGAGAGCGCCAAATGGCAAAACTCAGAATAGGCATCGTAGGCTGTGGCAAAATTGCTGATTTTCACGCCCGCGCCATTAACGAGCTTGATTGTTGCACACTAGTTGCCTGCTGTGGCCAGACTACTGCCCATGTAATAAATTTCTCCTCCCGCTTTGGGATCAAGCCTTATTACGATGCTGAAGAGATGGTTATCAAGGAGCATTTAGATGCAGTCACGATCTGTACTCCCCATCCAAGTCACGCCAAACTTGCTATAGACTGTCTTAAAGCTGGAGCTCATGTTTTAGTAGAAAAGCCGCTGGCACTTAATATTGCTCAATGTGACAAGATGATAAAAACTGCAAAAAAGCATCATCTCCTCCTAGGAACTCTGGTACAGCGTCGTTTCTATAAGCCCTGCCTTAGGATTAAAAAGGCTATTGAGGATGGCATCATTGGCAAGCCCATACTCGGAGAGGCGGTGATGCTTGGCTGGCGAGGACAAGAATACTATGCATCCGATCCTTGGCGTGGAAAGCTCAAGGAGGAAGGCGGAGGTGTGCTTATTAATCAAGCTCCACATCAAATCGATCTGCTTAATTGGTATATGGGTGATATTGAAAGTATTCAAGGACACGTTGCCAATTACAATCATCCTTATATAGAGGTTGAGGATTCAGCCACAGCAATTATTCGCTACAAAAGCGGTGCCATGGCAACTCTTTTAGCCTCCAATTCACAAAATCCTGCACTATATGGACGCGTACATATCTTCGGAGATAATGGTCGCTGTGCCGGAGTACAAACAGATGGGGGGGCCATGTTCATTGCAGGTCAATCAGAAATAGAGGAGCCACCCGTAACCGATCTTTGGACGATAGATGATGATCAAAATGCCTTATCAAGGCTTGCTAAAGAGGATGCTGACTACTTCCTATCCCGTCCAAATAAAATGATCTACTTCCACAAGCTCAGCATAGAAAACTTTATTAATGCCATTTTAGAAAAGGAGATCTTGATGGCAGATGGCCTTGCTGGGCGTCAAACGGTTGAAGTATTTGAGGCTCTCTATCATTTAACCTCAAAAAACAAAAAGATCTGGCTTAGTGCTCAACATCAACCATCAAGCTTATAAAGGAATGACTAAATGAGACTATGCTATAACGAAGCCTGTACCATGGGCTTTTTAGATCCAGTAAACGATGTCCAATATGCAAAAGCTGCAGGCTTTGACATGATCGAGTTACGTCTTGATTGCCTTAGAGCCTATAAAGAGAGAGGTAATAGTCTTAGCGATCTTAAAAAGCTAATTGATGAGCATCATCTTGCACTAGGTCCTATAAATGCACTCTATCTTAGTGGCGAGCTCATGTTTTTTGATGACACAAGAGCTCCTAGTGCTAAGCGCCTTACCTCAGATTTGGAATTCCTCGATGAACTATCAGAGCATTTTAACTGCCGACTGCAAGTTATCTTGGTGGCGCCCTTTTTGGCAAATGGAGCTGAGGCCCAAAAGATCCATAACTCAAAGATCCTCTTTGAAACTGTACAAAACATGAATGCACTTATTGAAAAATATGCCTATCTTGATTTCTACCTAGAAAGCGTTGGTCTTCCCAAGAGCACCATCAAAAATGTATCCTTAGCAAACGAAATACTCAAAACGTTAAATGCCCCCAAGGGGCGAGTAGCATTAGTATTAGACGCCTGTAATTTGTTTTTAGAAAAGCTTCAAAGCAATTTTGACTTTAGGGATATAGCTAAAAATGACATCGGCATCATTCATTTGATGAATGGCGTTAATCCTATGACGCAAGATGAGATAACTGACCAAAAATGGCGACGCTTTTGTGGTGATGGTAACTGGGTGGATACTCAGGCTTTTTTAAGGGCCATTAAAGATACAGGCTTTAACGATATCTTCTCAGTTGAGGAGTTTCATCAGGATTATGAAGATAAATTAGGACATGCAGGTACCATAGAGCGCGCCTACCAAT
>CAVHVI010000085.1:0-9191 GCA_963639245.1 Bacteroidaceae bacterium | reverse complement strand
TGAGAGAAAAATACTAAAACAAAGTGCGGAGATAAAACATGTTTGGAATTTCCTTAAGCGGACTTAACGCTTCTCAAAAATACCTAGACACGACATCAAATAATATTTCCAACTCCAACACCTATGGCTTTAAAAAATCAAGAGCTGAGTTTGCTGATATATATTCAAATACTATTTTCTCTTCATCTAAAACGGCCACGGGTCAAGGTGCATTAACTGCAACTGTGGCACAGCAATTTACTCAAGGTTCGCTAACTGGTGATACCGGCAATAATCTTGATATGGCAATTGAAGGTAACGGTTTTTTCGTACTGGCACCATCAGCAAATCCCGTTGATGGCAATAGCCAAATAGAGGCTCGTACCTACACTCGTAACGGTGCCTTTGAGCTTGATAATGAAGGTTATGTCGTAACCTCTGGTGGTGATTATCTGCAGTTCTATGATATTAATCCCACCACGGATGCCGTGACCAATCTTACTATGAACGGCACCCATGCTGTAAAAATCCCCACCGACACCGGTGCCCCTAAGATGAGCTCCAAGGTTTCATTAGGAGTTAATTTACCCGCTAATGATGATTCCTATGATCCTACTAAATTCGATCCATCGGACAGTGCCACCTATAATGCCTCTACCTCTGAAACCATTCACGATTCCTTAGGCGGCGCTCATACTCTTACCTATTACTATATTAAAGATTCAACGGCAACCGATGATAGAACATGGAAGGTTGTCTGCATGGTTGATGGAAATACCACAGATCATTTAGTTGATATCAGTGACGATCAGGGTAACTCCTTAGGCACAATTAACGTTACCAATAATCCATCATCCTCTGTTGCCGGAGCAACAATTGCTTGCGCTACTTTGCACTTTGACACCTCAGGCAGACTTGATAATAATGCTACTGGCAGTAATTTTGTTCTCCTAAACAACAATTCAACTCCCACAACTACAGGTCACGCACTATCTGTTGCTATGGGAGGTGGCGTTGATGATACGCAGCTTGTGAAAGTCACCATGAATGCTACCCAATACGGTTCCTCATCCTTTACCGTATCAGAAACACCAACTGATGATGGCTATTCAACCGGACTTCTTAAAAATGTATCTGTAAATGAGGACGGGATCCTGCTTGCAACCTATTCAAACGGTCGTAATGTCCATTTAGCTAAGGTAGCTCTAGCTGACTTCATCAACCCTCAAGGACTTACCAAGATCGGTGATACCCAATGGCAAGAAAGCATGGCCTCAGGTCAAGCACGCCCTGTTCAAGCCAACGTTGGTACTGCAGGTGCTATCAAAGGCGCCAATCTTGAGCAATCTAACGTTGATTTGTCAGCCTCATTGGTAGACTTGATCGTAGCTCAGCGTTCATATCAGGCCAACTGCCAATCACTACAAACCGAAAACACCATGATGGATGCCATCATGTCAGTCCGTTAATAGCACTTTTCTTCGCACACTTTGGCCGCGATCCTAGATCGCGGTTTTTTCGCCTTTTAGGAAAGCTAACCCTTTAGAGGCCTTAGCATTTTGCTCACTCTTAGGTAAAATGAACGTTATTTAGGAGCTTGGCCATGAAAAAAACACATATTCTCTTTGTCTGCCACGGCAATATCTGCCGCTCCCCTATGGGTGAATTTTTATGTAAGGAAGCAGTCAAGAGATTGCATATTGAAGATCGCTTTGAAATTGCATCAGCTGCCGTATCCCAAGAGGAAATAGGTAATGGCGTATACCCACCTGTGCGCAAAATTCTAAACGAGCTTGGAATTGACTGCTCCCAAAAAAGAGCCCGTCAGGTTACCCTAAGTGATCTTGAATATTACGATTTAATCATCCTTATGGACAAATTGAACCTAAGCTACTTTAAGGGCTTGTTTAATGATTATCCAAAAGAGAAGGTCAAGCTGATGTTAAGCTTCCTAGGATCTGATGCCGACGTTGATGATCCTTGGTATACCCGTGATTTTCAAAGAACAAAAGCAGAAATTGCCTCAGGAATTGCTGCTATGCTAAAGAGTATGCCTAAGCTCAATTTAACCTCCTCAGACATCGATCAGGCCTGTGAATTTTAATGAAAGCACTTATCCAAAGAGTAAAAAACGCCAAGGTAACGGCAGATGGCTCCTTATCAGGAGCAATTCATCAGGGCATATTAGTATTTGTAGGTTTTACCCACGATGACAGCAAGGATAAAATCACTAAAAGCCTAGAGAAGATCTTAAAGCTTAGGATCTTTGAGGATGAACAGCAAAAGCTAAATCTTAATTTACAGCAGGTTAACGGTTCTCTGCTTATAGTCTCTCAGTTTACCCTCTATGGAGATTTAAAAAAAGGTAACCGTCCAAGCTTTGATGCAGCTTTGAGACCAGATGAGGCCGAGAAATTGTATGATTTTTGCGTTGCTGAGGCCAAGCGTCTAATTGGTGATGAAGATAAGGTACAAACTGGAGTTTTTGGGGCTGCAATGGAAGTTGAGCTCAATAACGACGGCCCCTGTACCTTTATGCTTGAATACTAAGCTAAGCTATAAAAATGCGCTAAAGTAGGTACTTACCACTAAGTTTTGCTAACCTTTTTGCTAAAATTAGCCCCCATATAAAAAGTGCTGATTGAACCAACATCAAGCACTCAAATTTAAAACTTAAAAGATTGAGGATTTTTCTATGTCAATGCCACCGCGTTTTGAACCATCCTGCCCACCTGATGCTCACAAGGTAATGCGTGATCCTGAAAATAAGGTAATTGCTGAGATTTGTGTTGCAATTGAGGATGGTGAGCTTAGCTTTGGCGTAAACAATATCTGTGATCTATTAAGTGCCTTTTCACAAAAGCCCTTACTCTTATGCAGTCAAAAGGTCCGCGATGAAATTTTAAAGGTAAGTGAGAATTGTGGTATTACTCCACGTTTCCTAAGCCTAAATAATGATGGCAGTAAGGGATCTGTTATGCCTGCACCAATCACTGCAGACGAGATTGAAGTAGTTGATCTTAAGAATAATCTTGAAGCTGCCAAGAATTTCTTTGATGCCCTTTCAAAAAAATGCATCGTCGTAATTAACATGCCCTCGATGTACATCCTGCGCTCTATATCTACAGTCTATGCCTGGGATGCTCTTTTAGCAAAGCAGTTCCTATCTCAATATGAGAAGGCCTCCATAGCTTTAACTGACGCAGACAGAGAGCTTTTACAAAACGTACGCTATGGTAGAGAGGATGCTTTGAAGGTTAAGGATATTTCTGAGACTGCTTATGCCTTCTTGCGTCTTGAGCGTAAGCTTTTCTTGCAGTATCCAACTGAAGACGATTAATTGTATCTTTAGGGTACATCCATGCGCTGTACCCTTAATCTACAAAGATATCAAAGCAATTCCCGCCCTTTATTGCCCTGCAAAGTGGCAACGACCTTAAAAGGCTTTACACCTTAGGCCGCATCTTTTACATTCTTCTAAAATAAATCATTCATAAAGATAATGCAGGCTCTATTAAGCTTAAACATTTGGGATCACCATCCTATTAGCAAAACTTAGTTCCTGCTTTGACTAAACAAAAAATTGAAGGCCAATATGCTCGAAAATCAAGGCTCCAATTTAGAAGAACAATCCTTAAATTTTCAAGAATTACATCACGTCATCCCCCTTACCCGCGTCCTAGTCTCCAAGCCATCGATAACCCCAAATGATCTTGGCTGTCAAAAGATACTCTGTGATCTTTTAAAAGAGCAGGACTTTAAATGTCTAACTCTTAAAGATAGTGGTACAGAAAATCTGCTCGCCCTACATGGTGAAGGACATCCCTTCCTGCTATTTTTAGGGCACACCGATGTAGTTCCTGCAGGAGATGAGACAAGTTGGACTCATCCCCCCTTTGATGCTGTTATCCAAAAAGAGCAAGATCAGGAATTCATCTACGGTCGTGGCTGTGCAGATATGAAGGGATCAGATGCAGCTATGACCTTAGCCCTGTGTGAATTTGTAAAACAAAATCCGCAGCACAAGGGTACCGTAGGCTTACTTGTTACCTCAAATGAGGAGGGGAACGCCAAGGGAGGAACTCCCTTTGTAGCAAATTACCTCAAGCAAAAAAATCTAATTCCCGATTATTGCCTAGTAGGAGAGCCCTCAGCACTTGAGAAATTTGGCGATCAACTAAAAATTGGACGCCGCGGATCGCTTTCTTGCGATATTACCGTCAAAGGAGTGCAAGGACATGTGGCCTATCCTGAGCGTTGTGATAACGCTGCCCATCATGCGGCCATGCTAATGCATGCCTTGGTTTTGCAAAGCTGGGATCAAGGAAACAAGGATTTTCCACCTACATCATTTCAGATCACCAACATAAAATCAGGAACTGGTGCTGAAAATGTAGCTCCTGGCAGTTGTTTTTTTATGTGTAACTGGCGTTTTTCACCAGAGCAGACTCCAGATAAGCTCAAGGCAAGCTTACAAAAGCTTATTGATGAAACCCATACTGATTGTGAGCTAGTTTGGCGTGTAAATGGACTGCCCTTTGTAAATCACCATGAAGGCTTTTTGCAAGCAGTAAGGGATGCTGTATTTAAGTCTACTGGTCTTACTCCTAAGCTTTCAACCTCAGGTGGTACTTCTGATGGTAGGTTTATTGCACCTCTTGGAACCTCAGTAATAGAGCTTGGACCTTGTGGTGCCACTATTCATAAGGTAGATGAAAGAGTTGCAACCGATGCGTTGATAAAAATGCAGGAGGTATGCATTGAGATCCTAAGGAATATGCAAAAATAGTCCTGATCAATTTTAAAGGCAGGTAATGACAACCTGCCTTGTAAAACAACCAATTACCGAGAATTAGTCAAGCTTGATAGCGCTATACCGTTGTCTTTAGCAATTTTTTTAATTTCAGGAAGACTTAGCTCGCAACATTCAGCGATCAAATTGAGATTACCCCCCCTTTTTAAGCATATTCAAGACAATCACTTGATTCCTGAGCTCACCTCCTTTTCTAAGAAGATAATCTTCCTTACTATTTTCATCCATCTCATAACGTTCTTGATTTATTGTGGCAACGTAGTCAGATAAATACTTGAGGTACTCGGCATCCTGTAGGACATTTTCCATAGCGACTTCTCATTTGATTATCTGCCTTTTTAACTGCAGATAAGGACATCTTGCTTTGCAAAGCTAACGCTTACTAATAAATAGTTATGCTCAATTTGAAAGCGCTATACCGTTGTCTTGAGCAATTTTTTTAATTTCAGGAAGACTTAGGTCACAACATTCAGCGATCAAATTGAGATGAACCCCTTTTTTAAGCATATTCAAGACAATCACTTGATTCCTGAGCTCACCTCCTTTTCTAAGAAGATAATCTTCCTTACTATTTTCATCCATCTCATAACGTTCTTGATTTATTGTGGCAACATAGTTTGAAAGATCCACGAGGTAATTATCGACGTCTTGTAAAACCTGTTCCATAGCGACATCTCCTTTGGCTATCTCCCTTTTCTCCCTGAGGGAAAACTGCTTTGACAAGATCATTATCCATTTATCAATTGTAGTTAATATTTCCCGCTTTTCAAATTTTCTAAGCTCAATAAAATTCAGGCTGACTAGCTTGGTAAGACGCTTATGATTTTTTAGATTACAAATTCCAAAGCTTGAAAAAACCTCCTTATCTTCTTTAAATAAATTAAAGTCAAGAATAGAAAGCGAAATAGCGGGATTTAGACGTGAGTATTTCTGCCCCCTTTTTGTTGCTCCCACCAAAAGCTTTGCCAGATACCAAGTAATTCTCTCTGAAAAGTCTTTGTTATCCATCACCTGTACTTCAACATCTACTACGGCGCCATTATCTAAGGTACACGCGATGTCAAAAAAGATTTTCTTTCCATCCTCTAATACTCCAAGCGACTCATTATTTAGATAATTGAGATCCTTAATTGGTTGCTCGAGCTCATCATGCAAAAAAGCGTTTAGAAAGGAAATCAAAGAGGATTTAGCCTCTTCACGTCCAAAGATATGCTTAAAAATGTGATCATTTAGCATATTAGGATTGACTTTGAACTCGTCTATCTCCTGCGCAGTTAACTCTTTTATTGAAGATATCATCGCTACATTACTCTCTTTTTAAACTTACCTATTAAGCCTGAGCATTGACTTCCTTTACAGGAGTTTTTGCCGATGACGATATATCAGAGCTTCCATGCTCTAGAGCATTTGCTAACAGTAACTGCGCACGCTGTGCTAACTGCTCTTTATCAGCAACAATGCCAAAGTTTTCCTTGAGACTTTGTGACAGCATCTCAGGAGAAATGGTTGCAAGATAGGACATAAACATAGGAAGCATGGCATCAAGCTTGTGATCATCTGCAAGCGGCAGACTCTGAGATGACTTTTTACCAGCTTGTCCCAGAGCACACATTGACTGCAAAGTCTGATACAAGGCTTGACTTAAATCCTCGTAGTTTGACGCAGATCCATTAGGATCTTTGGCCATCACAGACTCTTTGTCATCAGCTATTACTGCATCTACAGCATCGTTTTGCAAAGTCTGAGTAGCTTTTCTCCTCGAGAGTTTTGTTTTAGACGATGATTTCTGAGCCTTGCTTGATGATGCTTTGCTTGTGCTCTTACTCTTAGCCTTAGTAGCCTTTTTAGTTGTACCTTTCTTATCCTTTAGGGGATCACTGCCCTTTGCAGAGCTCTTTTTACTCTTTGCCACCGAGGAGCTTAATTTTTCCAAGGCTGCATCATCAAAAATCTCATCATTTGCCGAGATCTTATGTAAAACCTCTGTTTGAGCCTCACTAAGCGCTAGGCCATCATCCTTGCGACAAGTGTCATTAATCAAGGCTTTGCCATCCTTATCTAAAGCTATGGTAGAGGTATTTTGAATAGACGCTTGCTCAAGCTTATTTTCATGATGTGCATCTTCAAGATCAGCATTGATATCCTTATCAAACTCTGCATCCTCTCCTTTAGACTCATTCTCATCTAGCCCTAGGCCTTTCACATATAAAGCAGGCGTGGTGTGATAACGCTTAGCAAAGATGGGCGTCCGTATATCATCAGCATACAGTCTCGTAGGCACGATCTGTCCTTGGTCTTTTTTGTCACAACGCGTGATCTGCAGTCGTTGCCAATCAATATGCTCAAGCTCTGGAGGATTAAAGCCACGCTCAATAAAATTGATCTTAGGGAAGGCTTCAATTAATCTTTGCGGAAGATCAACCTTCACTATAAGTCCTAGCTCATAGAACACCTCATCTTCACACTCAAGCTGCGCCCAGCTATAAGATCGCATATTACTTGCCATATAAACGACATTTAGCGAGCGCAAGGTTGATAACCAATCCTGCTTGTCATTCTCCTTAATAGCATTAACACTGAGACTTAATTCCTTAAATGGCGCACTGCCCTTTCTAAAGAACACGCCCCTAGAGACAATAAAGATATCGGCAAAATAATTGTTAACAAGATGCGCCTCCTGCTTTAAAAGATGGATCATGAAGGCTACTAAATAGCTTGGAAGATACTGGCTACTATTACGGGTGACATTGCTACAAAATGAGCAGAAGCTATCGGCCTTGGTGACTATGTCCCATAAGGGATGACTACCATCAAATAAAGCAGCCACATCGGCATTTGACCAATGATTGGGAGTATCAAAATGCTCTATCTCCTCGCGCTTTTTCTTAATATCCTGCAACTGTGCAAGCCGTGTTTGTTCATTTATGCTTAAGTCCTTACCCTTTTTCTTTTTTAAAGCGCTTATCTCTCCATCTAAAAGATCATTATCTGTAAGCCCCTCCGCTGTAGCTTGCCCCCTTGCATCCTCTTTTATCTCCCCATCCTTCTCTTGCTCATATAGCTCATATTTAAAACGTGCAGCATATTCCTCATAACTTGGCAGATCGGTAAAGCCATTGGATAGAAAATAAGCTAGCGGACAATCTTTAAGCAATAAGTAAGAGCGGGCTGCAACCCCCTGATCATGGCGACGCGCGCGGCCTTTATTAAACACGACGCACAAGGATTTTGTTTGAGTATGCTGTATAAACTCATCCATATTCATACGCCTTGGATCATAAAGCGTACCGTTGTCAGCCATAACCTGATAATCAGTATAGAGCTTGGAGAGATCGTGAGAAAACGCTACAAACATTATGGCCAAACCGCTACAGGGATTTTTAAAACGCAAATAGGACTTGTCAGATGTTTCTCTGCGATACGCCTTATAGTAGTGATTATCCCGAGAATTAGGCTCTAAAGCCTCAATTGCAACTTCAAGAGAATGCCTAAAAAGCCCATATTCTCCGTGATCGTGATTAAACTCAGAGGCAGGAAGCGATCCACAAAGACTTGCCAGACGCTCAATCATAGGATAGCCCACTATCTCCCAGCTATCGCCTACAAAATTAATCTGCTCCTTAAGCCTAAAAATAAGATCGCGATGGGCAGCCATGACCTCATTGGAGGTTCTAGCACTAAAGATATGATCCCCCATCCTCGTGACCACCAAGGTCCCCTCACTCTCAGCTAAGCTTGGTATTGCTAATTGTTTATCTTGAGCCTTTGAGCGTCTATTTAAGGAAGAAAGATAATGCCATAAGGATTGAAGTAGTTTTATGGAGAAGTGGATTAGGATGGGGAGCACGACGAACGCACTTAAAAACAAGATAATGATAAATGTCACCTGGTAAAACGTAGACGATTCACTAAAGCTCCAAGTATCCGGGATGAAATCTATCGAAAGTAAGTCACACAGCGGCTTTTGAAAAAAATAAAAGCATTTTCTGTATAGCTCAAACCAAATTTCAAAGAACTCCATAAACATACCTCGTATGATGTATATGAGAAAATTTGGCATCAGCTTAACAGCTTTTGCAAAATTTAAAAGCAAGGCTTGGCAAGTCTTCGGCAGCTTGTCTAACAATTTGTTATACAGTGTTTTTTTAAGAATATACAGGCAAACTAAGGCAGCTTTAATACTCTAAAATGAATGCTTTTTTGCCAAAATTTGCAAGCAAAAGTGAGTATGTTAAGGTCTATTTTTAAGCAATGAAACAAATTTACATAATAAATTTACAACCATTAAGCAAGATCTTGCCCTAAGATTTGCGCAGCCTCATTTTGCCTACTTAAAGCCTAGATCCCACGCTCTAAAGCCAATGTCATCGCGATTTTTATGCTCATTAATAACGGATAG
>CAVHVI010000084.1:0-9344 GCA_963639245.1 Bacteroidaceae bacterium | reverse complement strand
GTTTAAAGCCATTAAGGAGCTTGCATGACATTGCAACATCTGCGCTATGTGCTAGCCGTAAGCGAATGTGGAACCATGAATCGCGCATCTGAGCGCCTAAACGTTGCTCAGCCCTCATTATCCACCGCCATTAGATCCTTAGAAGAAGAGCTTGGAATTAAAATTTTTAAGCGTACCGCACGTGGAGTCACTGTGACCGAAAACGGCGAGGAGTTCTTAGTCTATGCTCGTCAGCTCTATAACGAGTACCTTGGCATCATGGATAAATATGGCAAGGGAGATGGCGTACGTAAACGCTTTGGCGTATCCACTCAGCACTATTCCTTTGCAGTAAAATCCTTCGTGGAAATGGTCAAGCACTACAATACCCAAGAATATGATTTTGCTATACGTGAAACCATGACTAAGGAAGTGCTTGACGACGTGGCTTCATTAAAAAGCCAGATAGGTCTTATCTACCTCTCTGATTTTAATAAGAGCACTATTATGAAGATGCTTAGAACGCGCGATCTGGTGTTCTATCCTCTGTGTCAGTGTCGCACCTATGTTTATCTCTATAAAGGCCATCCGCTTCACGACAAAGAAAGTCTCACCCTAAAAGATCTCGCTCCCTATCCTAATTTATCCTTTGAACAGGGCGATGGTAGCACCTTGCATCTGTCGGAAGAGATCTTCTCCACTAACGCCTACTCCCGCCAGATCAAGGTAACCGATCGTGGCACCATGTGTAACCTCTTTATTGGACTTAATGGTTATACCCTCTGCTCTGGTATCTTCTGTGAAGAGCTAAACGGTAGTGATTACTTTGCTGTACCCTTTAAAAATGAGGATAAACACAAGAGCGACATCATGGAAATTGGCTATGTGCTAAAGAAGAACCTTAATCCTTCCAATCTTACCCTTGAGTATATTAAGCTCATGCGTGAATATATCAGTACTGATCCGCATGCTAAGCTCTGTGAGGAAGGTGCCGCTCCCTTAAAGGCGGTAAAGGACTAAGCAAAATTTAGCTTTTGCCCTCTTTTTTCAAATCTGATCTGCTCATAAGGCGATCAGATTTTTTATTTTTGGTGCAAGTAAAAAATTTAACCAAGTCCTCATTTAAACTTTACACAATATTTTTTATTTATATAACAAATAGTTATCTATTAAAATCAGCTCAGCTCACTTAGCCCTTTGTGCAAGTCTTAAGACAAGTTTTTCAATTTTTAAAATGAAGTCTTTTCATCCTGAAGTTTTCCCATATAATGCAAAAAAATTTTGAGGAAATTGCCCATGAAAACTGCAAAGGGAATTCTGTTTGCTTCAATGCTAACAGCTGTCGCGTCCACTGCTGACGCCGCCTCCGACGTCAACATTTGGAACTGGAGTGACTACATAGGAGAAAATACTGTCGCTGACTTTAGTGCCAAGACAGGACTTAAAAATCCTAACTATGCGGTCTTTGACTCTAATGAAATGGTAGAGGCACGATTACTATCTGGCCATTCAGGCTTTGATGCAGTCATGCTAGTAAGCTACTATGTGCCACGTCTTGCCAAAGCCGGAGCCTTGCAGAAGATCGACAAGAGCAAGATCCCTAATTGGAATGAGCTCGATGAAGTGCGCATGAAAAAGCTTGCTGAAATCGATCCTAATAATGACTATGCCTACCCTTATACCGAAATCTCTGTGGGCATTGGCTACAACACCAAAAAGGTAAAAGAAATTTTTGGTGAGGATTACAAGGTTGACTCTTGGAATTTCTTATTTGATAAGAACAACTCCGCTAAACTAAAAAAATGCGGTATTGCCGTCCTCGACTCTCCTATTGAGATCATCTCTGCGGCTATGCACTTTTTAGGCAAGGATCCTACCTCAGAGAAGAGCTCTGATTATAAGGAAGCAAGAACCCTACTTACCGATTTAGCCCGTAATGTATCCTACTTTCACTCATCGCGCTACATCAATGACTTAGCCTCAGGCGAGGTCTGTGCCGTGATCGGTTACTCAGGTGATATTTTGCAGGCACGCGAGCGTGCTAAGGCTGCAAAGCAGGACTTTGAGGTTGAATACGTTGTCCCTCAGGAAGGATCTCCCATGTGGTTTGACTGCTGGACTGTACCGGTTGCCGCAGATCACTATGATAATGCAATGAAATGGTTTGAATACCTAATTACTCCAGAGCACGCCGCTGAGGTTGCAAATGAGATTAGATATCCACTGCCAGTAACCAAAGCCATTCCTATGTTCGATGATGAGCTACGTAATAATCCTTCCATCATTCTTTCAGATGAGCTGATGGCTAAGATGTACCTCATGCGACCAACTACTGCTAAGGTATCTCGCATTACCAACCGCGTATGGAATGCGATGAAGCTTGATTCCTCATCAAGCGATGGCGAGGAGGATGGTAATTCCTGGGATTAATTCCTACCATCAATATGAAGGCGAAGTTTTAATGCTTCGCCTTTATTTTGCAACTAAATACCTTTCCCTAAGATTTATGCAAAGAGAGCGCCTGCACTCCGTCCTTTGCTAGGGTATACATCATCAAAAGAGCCTGCAAGGTAGTTTGCATACGCACCTCTGTCCTATCTCCTGCAAAGACAAAACGCTCTGAATATACATCAAGTGCGCAGGAGCAAGGCGCAGTTAAGGCTGCAACTGCAATCCATACCGTCCCCACAGGATTAATATCATTGCCACCATCAGGGCCTGCAACTCCTGATACGGCGCAGCTTAGCTTGGCATAGGAGTGCTCAATGGCGCCCTTAGCCATAGCCTCCACACATTGACCACTTACCTCGGTAAATTTTACAAATATTTCCTTATGGACTCCGAGCATTTCACGCTTGGCAGTATTGTTATAAACCGCAAAGCCTCTATCAAAATAAGCAGAGCTTCCTGGAATATCTACAATTGAGGATGAAATCATGCCACCAGTTAAGGACTCCGCAGTTGCCACCTTGAGCCCTTTTTCAATGCAAAGTTGCTGCAGAGCTTGAGCTGCAGCCTCAATTTTTTGCGCTAACTCATTGTGATCCATAAAAATTCCTTAAATTTCTTAAATCGTACCTTATCTAAGACAAGGCAAAAAGCTTAACGGCACAATATCTTAGATCAGCTCCAGCTAATTGAGCTATCTGTTGTACTGCAGGATCGGAGGCTAAATCGTGACGTGCTCTATCTGAGGCCGCGCCAAAGGCCTTAACACATAGATCACGCGGAGAGCCCTGCGGAAAACCCTGAGATAGCTGAATTGAGATCTCAATATGATGCTTTTTTAAGGAGGAGAAGCGCTCCATCAAGCCCTGTACAAAATTAGGATCGATTGCAAAGATCTTAAAGCTATCACTCATCACCACTATCCAGTGATTAGGATCTGTAGGATCGATGCAACGAACACTTGCACAAAGTGCTGAGAATACCGCGCCCTCGCTATAGCCTGCAGCCACAAAATCTATACCCCAAGGATCAGAGCCTACCACCTGCGCTATGAAATCATCAGGCTCAAGCGCTCTACCTTGAGCAATCTTATCGGCATTTTCAATACGCTCACGCTCCATTCTTTCAGCGATAGGAACATCATCCATGCGTCCATCAGGCAACACCTGAATGCCTGTTGCAACTGATGCATCAAATTGAGCATCCCTTTCATCAAAATCATGAAAGGATGCAGGAGGAGGCATGTGATCATCAAAGGTGTCATCCTCCTCATCATCAGGCTCAAGATCTGCTATTGGCTCGGGATCTGATAAAATCTGCTCACTTGCATCATTATTAATGCTTGCAAGATTAGTAGCATCTGCATCTGGTGATAGCGCTTTAACAGGTGCTGTTGCGGTATTTAAGCTTGCAGGAGAGTTACTTATAGGAGCATTTTTATTAGTTGCATATCCATCAAGCTTTAGAAGCTCTGAGCGTAAAAGCTCTCCTACTACATCAACATCATCCTTTGGTGCTTGAGTGCTTATGCAGACATTCTTATCTTTAATTTGAGCTAAGGCATCTGTAAGCGATTTTCCTTCGTTTAGCTCTTGAGCATGGAAGGCATTTTCGTTCTCAAAAGGATCATCAAGCAGTACCACCTCAAGCTTATTATCACTATGCTTAATAGCTACATCAGGCGCTGTTGTTAATTCTTTATTATCGATAGCCTTAGTATTAGTGGGAGCTTGTGGCTCTTGCAAGGATATAGCATCAAGATGAGTAGCCTTGCTCTCATTTGGCTCACCAAAAGAGAGCTTATCTTCATTAGTTTCAGCTAAGTCAGTATTGTCATGAGGCTCTGTAACTGCTGGAGTTGGAGTTTGAGCTTGAGCAACAACGACTTCATTACTATTTATGTTAGTAACTGTAGCTTCATCAGGCTTTTTAGCATTAGGACCGTTGATGGCATCATCCTGACGCAGCTGCGCTAACGCAGTCTCTTGTACCCGCCTAAGCATATCCGCAACGCTTTCACCCTCGCGTTGTCCTTCAACAAGATCTGCGCTTAAAGCCACGCCGTCTGCGTATAAGGTGTCAGTATCTTTAGGTGCAGTCTCAACGCTATTTTGAGATACTGCAGGATTTTCTTGGACATGATCCGCTGGAGCTACACTTAATGATGTTGAGCCTTCAGTTAAATTACTCTCAGTATTTAAAGCGCTTGTTGCCTGAGGCTGGATGTTCTCTATAGGCTTTTCACGCTCACCTACACTTTCATCCTCAGAGTGCTTTTTAATATCATCCTGAACCGCACCAACAATTGCTAAAACCTCATTGCTATTTAGGGAAGTATCCGCTTGAGGAGCTACTTTTATATTATCCGCACTATTTTCGACTTTATTTTCAGCGTTAGTATTTGCGATAGCATTGTATGGACCATCATCCACGACATACAAGGCCGCAGAGCTTCCTCCGGCAAAGGGATCAAACTCATCGCCAGCATCACTTTGTACCTCTACATCAGTTGGAATGTAATCACGCTCAGCAACGCCCATGCTTACAGCCTGAGAGACTACAGTTCTAGCCTTAGTACGCGCCTCAATAAGCTGTGCATTTACGCTGTCCTTATCCTCATTTTGCGTCTCATTATCAAACAAGCTCTCATGCGCTCTTAGGGCATCCACATAATCAAATACCCGCTTGGCAAGAGGAAGTATGGAATCTGGCAGTAAATTTTGATCCTTTGGAGCAGGCTCTGCCGTAACTACTAAGCTTGCGGCAATAGAGTTCTTCTGTTCCTGATCCTGTGACTTTTTCGCAATCTTTGCTCGAGGATCCATGATCGCATTGAGATTGCTCACCGCAGACATTAGCGCATCAAGAGAATTTACGGCTACATTTAGATTTACTACCGGCTTATCTACGCTCGCTATGGTGCTAGCTACGCTATTTGTAGCAATTACACTTCCCTGATTGTTATTATTTCCATAAGCTGCATTTTGGCTTGGCGCGATGTCATTTTGAGCTGAGGGATAAGCATTGACCTTATCATCAAAAGACGCACTCTTAGCTGGCGCATTAAGATTTAAGGATGAGGCTTTTGAAAGTGTGCTTTGCGCAGTAGCTGGTATTGCCTGCGCATCGATCACAGGATTTGCGATTTCTCCTGATGCCAAAGACAAGGCTTTTTGGATCTTATTTATAGGAAGATCAAGATCTATAGCAACGAGATCATCAAGCAGTGAGGGAGAATCTAAGCCCCAAATGATCTCAACGCTATTGTCCTCACCTATCCACGCTTTTTTTTTTCGGGGGTAAAGGCCAAAAGTCTTAGCACCGTCATATCAAATACAGATGAACCATCTGGTGCTGAGGCAAGATCATTTAGGCCCTCAAGGCAGATTTGATAGTAAAGTTGCAAGGTATCAGCGCCAAAGCATGGGGCGTATTTTTGCAACAGCGGTAGCGTGGTAGTGAAAATATTAAGACGCTGGGCACCGGTGAACTGATAGAGTGCTAAATCATGGAAGGTCAAAACCATGCTATCTAAGAGCGTTTTGTAATTTGGTGCGACATGACGCACCTTATCTAGCAATTTTGCCAGATCACTATTAGCACTTAAAAGCAGATCAAGGATCTCAGCAATTAGCTCATCGCCAGCTCCGCCTAGCATGGCTTGCACGCTTTGAGCCTTTAAGGAGCCACTACCTAGCGCAATTGCTTGATCGCACAAGGACAAGGCATCACGCATAGAGCCACGCGCAGCACTTGCTAAAATGGCCGCAGCCTCACTTTCGCAGGGAATTCCCTCTTTAGAGCAGATCTTCTCGATCTGCATACGGATCTCATCACGACTTAAAGCCATGAGCTGGAACTTTAAGCAACGGGATAATACCGTAGTGGGGATCTTTTGCGGATCGGTGGTAGCTAGAATAAATTTTACGTATGAAGGCGGCTCCTCCAAGGTCTTTAACAAGGCATTAAAGGAGGAGGTGGTAAGCATGTGCACTTCGTCGATGATATAAATCTTGTAGCGACCGCGCACGGGAGGGTAACGGGTATTTTCTAAAAGATCACGCGTATCCTCAACCTTAGTTTGGGAGGCCGCATCGATCTCGATTACATCAGGAAATACACCTGCAGTGATCTCCTTGCAGGTATTGCACTCACCACAGGGATGAGAGGTAATACCGTTTTCACATTCAAGACATTTGGCTATGATACGTGCAATCGTGGTCTTACCAATACCGCGCGTACCTGTTAAAAGATAGGCATGATGGATCTTTTTAGATTCAATAGTATTAGCGAGCGCAGTTTTTACTGTTTCCTGCCCTACTACGTCATCAAAGCTCTGAGGACGATATTTGCGTGCTAGAGCTTGGTATTCAGATCCTGCCATTTAATTAATGTCCTGGAAATTGAGTTAAGGAGAAAACCTCATAGCCATACTGTTCTTCAAGCAAGGCTTTTCCATTTAAGCCCATAAGCTCAATCACAAAGGCCAAGGAGACAATATCAGCCTTAAGCTTTTGCGCAAGCTTTACCATGGCTCCCATGGTACCACCAGTTGCCAAAAGATCATCAAAGAGCACTACTCGTGCATTAGGCTTAATAGAATCCTCATGGATCTGCAGTGTGGCAGAGCCATATTCTAGATCGTAGCTTTGCTCTATAGTCTTACGCGGAAGCTTGCCAGGCTTTCTTACAGGAACAAAGGCACAATTTAAAGCAAGAGCTAAGGGGGCCCCAAAGATAAAGCCTCGAGCCTCAGCACACAAAACGGCGTCAATATGCTGATCACGATAATGATCAGCTAAAAGCTCAATGCAGCTTGCAAAGGCCTTAGGATCATCACAAAGGGAGGTTATATCGCGAAAGAGTATTCCTTTTTTGGGAAAATCCTGAATTGATCTAATGCTATTTTTAACGTATGCCGCTTTTTGCTCAAATTCTTCTTTAGTCACTTGCTTTGCTCCAACTTATTAAGCCTGCTGATTTTACCCGTTTATAAGCTCAATCTCAACGAGTAGCCTTGATCTGCCTTACGGAAATTACCTGTCTTATAGGTAGCCCCTGCTTGATAATTTCCGCCGCGGCATCACAAAAATCATACTGATTGATAACACTGCTGCCATCCATACCTATAGGCAGTACATCGTTTGAGAATTCATAATGCCCGCTACGATGCGTGGCATCCTCACAAATCAAGGGAGGACATAGCAAGGTCCAAGCAACATCAGCAAAATCCTTAAGTTTTAGCAGAGCTTTTTTGCAAAGAGCGCCTAAGGCTCCATGCTCCTCAAAGCACAGCTTTTGATCATCGGCGATATAGCATAATCTACGATCATCCTCATAAAGACAATCAACCGCCCCTAAGACTAAGCATTTAATCTGCGCTCCCTTAATTTCATTGAGCACATGCCAAAGAGGTAGCGATTCAAAATCCCTTGAGCCTAGTAATTTAAATGAAACAGCATCGACAATGGCATGGACATCGTGGATATCATCAAGCTTAAGCTCGGCATAAGGCTTAATCACTACCCGGCCTTCACCTGGCAGATGAGTTAACTCCTCTACACATAGCACCGTTGAGATACCACGACACTCTAACGCTTTTACAATTATTGAGCCCCATTCTGTTGAAGCTCCAATTACTGCAACCTTCATTTATCACGTCCAAATTTAGCAGGCTTTACTGAGCCAAATGACAGCCAATTTTCAAAACGATTCTCACTGTGCCACCACAAATATTCTTTACTCGGGCGTAAGGCAGGATCAGCAGGCAAAGCCAATTCACAGCCATCATATTGCATGTAATTGCCACCACCCATTTTTTCAAGAGTAGGCGAGACCTTAATCACCGCATGCTCATCATCTTTATAGTAGGCAGTGATATAGCCGCTAGTAAACAAACGTTCGATATCCGCACGTAGTACTAGTCCATTGTCAGGCTTTAAAAAACGCTCATCATAGAAGGTTCTAATATGTGCAACCTCAAGCACTGGAGTTAAGGCCTCTGCAGTTACCGCACACTTAAAAGCATAAGCCTGCATCATCATGGCTCTAAATACAGCAGTATAGTCGCGAGCATGCTTTTCCTCGGCCATGCGGAAAATACCAGGCCAGCCACAATCAGCAGTATCGCTACGAAGCTCAAAGGAGCGCTTATGCATAATATAGTTAGCAAGGAAACGGCCTTCGGGACTATCAAGGCTGAAGGATGACATCTCCCCATCCTCAAGCTCGGGAGCACCAAGCTCAGAGGGGAGCTCATAGCATTCGTTGCTTGAGAACATAAAGGTACCAGAGACTAAATTTGAAGAAAGCTTACTGCCCTCATACCAGCCATGCTCTTTAATGATCCTTTCAAATTCCTCAAAGCTTTCACAACCGTTGTTAACTCCAAACAAGGTCCAAGCCTGCGCAGGGTCTAAGTCTAAAAAGCGTTGAAAGAAGCCTCCACCACAGATAAGTGACTTACCATCTCTTTTTAGACGAAATAAAACCAATGCACCAGGATCTGGATTTACGATCGCACTACCGCGCTTTAATCTAACGCCCCAGCAGTTAGCATTGCCTGAGCCTGAAGCAATATATTGAGCCATTACCGATTGATACCAGCTACTAGGAACTGCAATCAAAAAAATTCTATCAGGAAGGATCATTTAATACTCCACAGCAACTTACTCTTAAATAAAGTCTCGTATAAGGTCTTGATATAAAGATTTTAGCCTCTATCGCTATCAACAAAAAGCGCCAGCGATCAAACTTAGCATATCTAACTTGTCTAGCCACTGGATTGTTACTAGCCAAATATTGCAATTGCTATCGTCTCTTAAGATTATTTTTTGATATACGTCACAAAATTTAAATTTCGCACATAAAGCATAATTCTTTAAATATCAAAAAATTAAGTTTTAAGAGCTGTAAGA
>CAVHVI010000083.1:0-9454 GCA_963639245.1 Bacteroidaceae bacterium | reverse complement strand
ATTGAGGGAGGCCTTAGCGTGCTAGAATTAGCCCATCATAAAAATCAATTTTAGGAGTTGACGATGTGGTTTAAAAACGCCCGGCTCTACACCGTAGATTTAAGTGAACTAGGTGATGCAATCAGAGACGAAATTCAATTTGAAGATGCCTTAAGCGCCTGCCCCTTCAAGCCAGTTTCTGGAAATGACATTTCATCAATCGGCTTTGCTCCACTTTTTGGAAATAACACAACCTTTTCCTTCAAAACTGGTGGCGGATATTTTTGTCGTCTGATTGAAGAGACCAAGCTACTCCCAGCATCGGTAATTCGCACCGAGCTTGATAACCTAATCTTGCAAAAAGAAGCCGAACTTCAACGTGAGCTTAGAAAAAACGAAAAGGAAGCCTTAAAAACTGCTATTACAGGTAAGCTTCTTTCACAGGCCTTTGCTACCCGCCGTGATATTTTGGCTTATGTGCAGCCTGATAAGAAATTTTTGGTAGTCTCAGCATCCTCTGCAAAGCGCGCTGAAAAGGTAGTAGCAATGCTGCGTGAGGCCTTTGTGTCATTCCCGGCAAAAGTTCTTCAACCACGCTGTGCAGTTGAGGACAGACTTACCTCTTGGATTTCAAAAGGCGAAATTCCCCAAGGCTTTAGCTTAGGTACTGACGTAGTACTTAAGAGCACCGACGATGAGGGTGGTGTAGTTAGAGTATCTCGTGAGGATCTAAGCTCTGAAGAGATCATGGTACATATTGAGGCTGGCAAGGTGGTAAACGAGTTGCAACTACTCTATACCGATGCCCTATCCTTAGTATTAACATCTGATCTAGCTTTAAAACGTGTAAAGCCTACCGATCTTTATCTTGAGAAGAATTTACCTGAAAAAGCAGATGATCAAGTAGCAAACCTTCAATCTCACCTTGTGCTACAAGGTGCTTTATTAGATGAGATCGTAGAGCGTATTTTGGAGATTTTTGACTGTGAGCATTGAGTTACTAGCCCCAGCAGGCTCTCCTGAAAATCTGCACTATGCTGTATCCTATGGTGCCGATGCTGTTTATGCAGGTGTCCCTAGATGGTCCTTGCGTGTACGTGGTAATGGCTTTACCAAGGATGACTTCCAAAAGGGCATTGAAGAGGCCCATCAAGCTGGCCGTAAATTCTACGCCGTGCTAAATGCCATTCCGCACATGCGTAGATTAAATTCTGGAAGCTTTGGCCAATCCATAAAGGAAATTGCCGCCTTAAAGCCTGATGCCTTCATCATGGCAGATCCCGGTCTTATTATGCAAGCCCGCGATCTCTGCCCAGAAATTCCTGTTCATCTAAGCGTTCAGGCCAATACCGTTAACGCCGGTACCGTCAAATTCTGGCAAAAAAACGGAGTTTCGCGTTGCATCCTTGCAAGAGAACTCCCCATTTCCGAAATTGAGATGATACGTAATGAATGCCCAGACTGTGAGCTTGAGGTATTCGTGCACGGTGCCTTGTGCATTGCCGTATCTGGTCGTTGCCTAATTTCAGGTCTACTTGCCCGTCGCGATGCCAATACTGGTGCTTGTAATAATTCTTGTCGTTGGCCTTTCAAGGTACGCAATATCCATGCCGCCACCTCTAACGCTCAAGGCTTTGTACCTGATGATGATCTTTGTCTTAAGGCTGAGCTTGAGGACAGTCAAAATCATCCTGGTGAATGGATGAGCGCTGAGGAGGATTGCCACGGCACCTATCTTATGAACTCGCGCGATCTCTGTGCCCTGAGCGTGCTTAAAAAGCTCATCGATATTGGAGTAGACTCCTTAAAGATTGAGGGACGCTCCCGCTCTGCTTTCTATGTAGGAGCAATCACGCGCGCCTATCGCATGGCAATTGATGCCATCGAGCAAGGATTAGAGATCCCTGATGAATCCTGGGAATTGGTAAATTCCATTCCTTCTCGCGGCTATACCACCGCGCTCTTAGAACCTCACCGCCCTGATGAGACTCAGGATTATGAGACCAATTCTCCAACTCCAGGACGTTTCCAGGTTACAGGCGCTATCACCTCTCAAGATGAGGATGGACTTTTACACATTGCGGTTAAAAACCGTTTTGAAAGTAGCAGTCGTCTAAGACTCTTTACTAAGGATGGACTTTTTGATCTTGATGCATCTGATATGCGCGATGAGAAAAAAGGCCAAAGAGTGGATGTGGCCCCTGGTAGTGGCTACTTTGTAACTATTCCCTGCAATAGAAAGCTTGATCTCAGCTCAACTGTTTTATTGCGTGATGATGGAGTTAGGGCTTAGGCTTTTGCTATCTAGGCTCTCCTTATTCTTAGGAGAGCCTTCAATACTAGCCTTTAGTTTTCTTTTTTGCGCATTTGCTCAGAGCGTTCACGCAAAAGCTTACGCGCCTCTGCCCGCTTATCATTTATATCCTCGCCCTCAGACCAACCATTAATAGCTTGAGCTGCCGAGGTTGCTGGGTAACGCTTTCTAAGCTCCTCTTGCATACGACGATTGCTCTCCTCGTCATTACGCAATCTTTGCTCACGCGCCCATTCTGATACAATCTTGGCATCAACCGAGGCATCTCCTGAGGTCAAAATCTCATTGCGCCCACGCTCTTGGTAGGTACGCTTAGCGTTTTGACGGCGAAACGCTTCTAAATTGGGATCAACCTTATCAAGCTTATTTGTTGCATCAACCTGCTTATCTAAGGCGGCCGAGCGTTGTAGCTCCTGACGCAGGCGGGCCCTATTTTTATCTAATTGTGTTTGACGGTTAAGCTCTAGCTCTTTTTGGGCATTGAACATTTCGTCATCATTACTATTTTGAGCTTTTAGATCCTCTATATAAGGATCTGCATCGTCTGCACCAAATGCTAAGGATGAGCACAATAACGTAAAAGCGACTACCGTTGCGTTAATAAGCTTCATCTATACCTTCCTAGCTTTCAAAGGGAGTTGGATCGCCGGCGCCAACACGTCTTACAATAGGCATGCCATCATCGTCAAAGCGAATAACCGTTGTAGGTCTTGGCTCAACTACACCGCCATCGACTATGACATCCACTAATTTACCTAATTTTTCATGAATTGAAACCGGATCTGATTCAGGCTCCTCCTCATTAGGCATGATCAAGGTACAGCTCATCAAAGGCTCATTTAATTCCTCACAAATAGCAGCCACAATGGCATTGTCAGGAACTCTAAGGCCTATGGTGCGACGCTTTTCATTCATAAGACGGCGTGGTACCTCTTTTGTTGCCGCCATAATAAAGGTATATGCTCCTGGAATATTATTTTTAATAAGGCGGAACATAGTATTATCTACATGAGCATATACAGATAGCTCAGAGAGATCACGGGTAAGCAAGGTAAAGTTATGAGTTTTGCTTATCTGTCTAATTCTTGCAATTCGCTCCACGGCATTTTTTTGGCCCACCATGCACACAAGTGCATAGGCTGAGTCTGTAGGGATCACTCCCACTCCACCTCTACTTAGTATTTGACATACTGAAGATATAAAGCGTTTTTGCGGGTTATCAGGATGAATGGTTATATATTCTGCTGCCATAATTTTGCTTCTTAATGCATAAACACACGCTAAAATATAAGTATCAAGCGCCTTTTTTAGTTTTCATAGTGTCTTAAAAGCACACAATGCATAATGATGCTTTTATAGTCCTAAATTAGCTATACCCATAGCCTCGGCCTGAGGACATTTCCAAACTGGATTTACCTCATCAGGGAGAGCAAGTCCTCGTCCTAAATCTCTATAGGATAGCTCTGCGTGAAAATCAGATCCTAAGGATGCTAAAAGCTCATAATGTAAGGAGAGCTTGGCTAAATAATCGCGCTCTGATGGAGATTGCGAGCATGAGGAAACCTCCATAGCCTCACCTCCTACTGCCTTAAAGTCCTCAATTAAAGAACGTAGCTTCATATTAGTCATAAGGTAGCGCTTAGGATGAGCAAGTACTGCAATACCACCTGCGGCCTTAATAGTTGAAACTGCAGTTGCAATATCCGGCCACTGCGTTTTGACATAACAGCTCTTACCTTTTCTAAGATAGGAATTAAAAGCATCATCAGTTGATTGCGCCTGTCCTATGGAAAAGATGAAGCGTGCATAGGAGCCACGAGTGATATTGGCGTTTTCTCCAGCCATGGCCAAGGTTCTTTCATAGGCATTATGAATTCCTTGACGCTCAAGCTTTTCTGCAATGGCCTTAGCACGCTCTACTCTGCGCACACGTTGATTTTTAAGATACTCAACAAGCTTTGGCGCATTGATATCTAAGAATAATCCTGCAATATGAATTTGCATATTATTCCAAGTTATAGAAAGTTCAGAGCCTGCAACTACCTGCACGCCTAGTTTTTCTCCTGCAGCTTGAGCCTCGCTCACACCTAATACACAATCGTGATCGGTTAAGGCCATTACCTTAATTCCACGTGATGCAGCACGCTCAACTAAGGCAGTAGGAGTCAAGGCACCATCTGAGGCAGTTGAATGCGTATGCAGATCATAAATACTATTGGTAAACATCTTAACCTCCTAAGGCCTCTAGCTCTTCCCAACGCTCATAGAGCTTATCAAGCTTTTGCTGTAGCTCATCACGCTCTTTATTTAAGGCAACCGCCTCATCAGGTCCTGTCTTATATAAATCAGGAGAGGCGAGCTTTTCATCAAGCACCATCATTTCCTCTTCAAGCTTTTCTACCTTTTGCGGCAACGCTTCAAGCTCATGCTGCTGAGTAAATGACAAGCCTGAGCGTTTTTTTAAAGGCTCTTGCTCCTTTGCCTTCTCGTTAGGCTCCTTTACTACTTTTTCATCCTGACTGTTCTTTATTTTACCTGTGGGGCTTCTACCAATACGCGCATAATAGGAGAGCACATCGCTCCAGCCACCAACTATATCCTCAATAGTACCATCGCCATTGAAAACCCAGGTCTCTGTTGCAACCTTATCGATAAAACGACGATCGTGTGAAATGACGATCACCGTCCCAGGATAGCTTGCAATTAGATCCTCTAGCAGATCCAAGGTCTCAAGATCTAAATCGTTAGTAGGCTCATCCATGATAAGTACATTAGATGGTTTGGCAAAAAGCTTGGCTAAAAGCAGACGATTTTTCTCGCCTCCAGAGAGCACTGACACAGGAGATCTAGCACGGCGCCCAGTAAAGAGGAAGGATGCTAGATATGAAATAACATGCTTGCTCTTACCGTTAATTACCACCTCGCTGTGACCATCGGCTACGTTGTCGGCAACACTTTTTTGCGGATAAAGCTGCTCATGGTACTGATCAAAATACTGATATTGAACGCCCATACCGGTACGCACATAACCATGATCACCCTTTAAAAGTCCCATGATGATGGAAATAAGCGTAGTCTTGCCACAGCCATTTGGACCTACAATACCTATCCTATCACCACGCATGATCGTAGCATTAAAGGACTTAATGAGATCCTGTCCTTCATAATTTACGCTTATATCCCTAAGCTCGAATACTATATTGCCAGATCTATCAGCCTCGTTTATCTGCATTACCGCGCGTCCCTGACGATCACGACGTAGTGCACGTTGACGACGCATTTGCTCAAGATCGCGTACTCGTCCTTCATTGCGCGCAAGACGTGCCTTAACGCCACGACGTATCCACGCCTCCTCCTCGGCTAAAACCCTATCAAATTCCTTGTTAGCAAGATCCTCCATACGATAGCGCTCCTCACGAAGCTCTAGATATTTAGTAAAGGATCCAGGATAGGAATAAAGCTTACCTCTATCAAGCTCAACTATGGCCGTAGCACAATCATCAGCAAAGGCTCTATCGTGAGTGATAAAGATAATAGTACCCGTAAAGGAGGCTATCCATTCTTCAAACCAAGAGATTGTTTCAATATCCAAATGGTTAGTAGGCTCATCTAAGAGCAATACATCAGGCTCTGAAACCAAAGCAGCAGCTAAGGCAGCCTTACGTCTCCAGCCACCAGATAGACCAACTAGACTCTGCTCAGGCTCTAGCCCTAAGGTTGAGAGCACCTTGCGTACTATTGCATCCTTGCTCCAGCCATCGTGTGACTCAATAAATGCTGAGAGCTCAATTTGCTTTTGAGGATCATCTGTTAAGGAGAACTGAGCTAAAGCGTCTCCTACTATTGGTAAACCAGAGGCTGCTAAGGAGTAAGCCGTACCACTTGCATATTGCGGCGGATCCTGAGGAAGCATTGAAATCTTAAGACCACTTTTGGTGATCATGCGACCACCATCAAGCTCTCTTTGTCCTGCAATCACCTTCAAAAGAGTAGATTTTCCGGCACCGTTACGGCCAACAAGACAGATACGATCGTGCTCTTCAATACTAAGATTAGCCCCGTCTAATAGTTGCTCTGCACCATAGGCAAGGCTTGCATCCATAATAGTTATAAGGCTCATTTGATATCCTTAATACCATCAGGTCCCCAAACACGGCCGGTACTCTTAGGAGCCTCATCTCGCATATTACGATCAAAGCTACGGCCTTGATTTCTATCGTTACGATCAAAGCGACGATTATCTCTACGCTCATCAAAGGATCGAGACTCGCCATTTTCAAAGCGCGAGCCTTGATCACGTTGATCTCTTTGAGAAAAGGCACGAGCTCTACCGCCAAAGCCACTACGTTTCTTATCAAAGCGATCGCTACGGGCAAACTTGTTATCGTTGCGATCACTTCTGATGGTATTAAAGGATGGCGCGCGATTTAAGCTTAAAGGAGCATCATTATTGCGTTCAAAGTCGCGATCAAAGCTACCGCGCAGTTCTCCCCTGCTACCACGCTTTTGCTCAAACTGCTTATCACCAAATTTACCGCCTCGCACGGCCTTGCCGTATACGCTGTTAACCTTATTGGCACTCTCTGTATTATCCTTGCGCGAAGATACAAGCTCACGTTGCCACTTAGGTGCTACGGCGACCTCAAGCTTTTGCGGCTCCTTAATCATCTTTGCTCTATCAAAGCGTAAATAGAAACAGGAATGGATCTTCTCATTACGCTTAAAATCACGCGGAAGCGTGGCCTTAGATATATCCTCAACCTCAAAGCCAAAATCTGCTAAGCCCTCATCAAGCTTAAAGTTACGGCAGTTATTGCAGAAGATAATTTCGCCCTTTTCATCAAAGAAACGAGTTAGGGATGATAGCAGAGCTACCTGATCACGTCTTACATCAAAGCTGCCCTTCATACGCTTGGAGTTTGAGAAGGTAGGAGGATCAACATAGATAAAATCAAATTTTTCCTGATGCTCCTGAGCAATCCAGGACAAAACATCAGCTTGAAGTAACCTATTGTTATCCTTGCTAATTCCATTTAGCTCAAGGTTCTCGCGTGCCCACTCAAGATAGGTGCGGCTCATATCCACACTCAAGGTCTCACAAGCACCGCCTACACAGGCTGCAACTGTTGCAGATCCGGTGTAACAGAAGAGATTTAAAAAGCGCTTGCCCTGAGCCTTTTTCATGATCTTGTCACGAATAATGCGGGCATCTAAGAATAGACCGGTATCTAAGTAATCCTCTAAATTCACACGGAACTTTAAATTTCCTTCAGTTACCGTCATGAATTTATTTTTTTGCTCCTCAGCCTTTTCATACTGTTCATCACCATGCTGAATTTCACGGCTCTTTAAGATGACATTGCTACCAGGCGCGCCAGTTACCGCAACGGTAGCTGAAATCATATCGAGCACACGACGCTTGTGGATACGATCATTTACCTTATCCTTTGGAGCATAGGCCTGAATGACATAATAATCACCATAGCAATCAACGGCGGCGGCATACTCAGGCACATCAGCATCATAGATGCGGTAGGCATCAGTTTGAGTATTGGCAGCCCACTTTTTCATATAGGTAAGATTTTTCTTTAAGCGATTAGCAAAGTCCTTGGCAATTTCGGCATTGCGCTCTTCTTTATCTGAGAACTCATCCTTAGTACCTATATCAAAGACACGTAGCTGACACTCAAGAGAGCCGTTGAAGAGATGATAGACTCTATCGGCATGCAATCTTAAGCATGACAAAAGTTCAGCAGAGCTTGAGATAACAGCGGCACGCGCGCCCTTAAATACCCGCTTAAAGCCATCACCTAAGGCGGTATAAAGTGCAATGAGCTCATTGAAATTGCCCATTCTCTTACCATAGGGAGGATTGGTGACTATGGTTATCTTTTTCCCTTCAGCAAAAGGATTGCTAAGCTCTTGGGCATCTCCAATTTGAGCCTTGGCAATTGCATCAAAGCCAGATTTTTGTAAATTGTCATTACAGATCTCAACCATATCCTCATCACGATCAAAACCTATAATTTCAACAGCTTCTCTCTTACAACGCTCAAAGCCTGCCTTTGATCTAATAGAGGCCTCTTCAAGAAGACTACGCCAATACTCACCATCAAACTGCTTTAGCTTAAAGAAGCCATAGCTACGACGCTTAAGACCAGGAGCAGTATCAGTTGCAATAGAGGCGGCCTCAATTAAAAGGGTGCCTGAGCCACACATGGGATCGAAGAGGCATTGTCCATCATAGCCTGAACGTACCACCATGGCTGCAGCTAAGTTTTCCTTTAAAGGGGCTGCACCTGTATGACGGGAATATTCACGCTTTAATAGGGCCTTACCTGAAAGATCGATAGCAACAGTGGCACGACCTCTGCGCTCAAGGTGACAATAAATGCGTATATCGGGATTTTCCCTATCAACATTAGGACGCGCGCCATAGGATTTTTGTAGACGATCGCATACTGCATCCTTAACCTTTAAAGCACCATATTGAGTATTACGGATCTCCTCGGTGACACCATTAAACTCAACTGCTATAGTTTCCTGATCGGTAAAATACTTCTCCCAAGCAATACCCAAGGCTCCCATATAAAGCTCAAGATCGCTTGGAGCTTCAAACTCTGAAAGCTCTAATAACACACGGGATGCAAATCGAGACCATAGACAGGCCTTTAAGCCATCATTAAATTCACCTTCAAAGGAAACACCTGCCACGGTTTCACGCACATTCTTCATGCCAATGGCATTAAGCTCATCAAAAAGCAATCTCTCAAGCCCTTTGGGACAGGTGGCAAAAAAATTCTGTTTAGACATCGGCAACTCCTTTCTTGCGTGCTCCTGCGTACCTCGTTGTCGCAGGCTACGCCTCTTGCAATTACATAATTATCTCTTTGTTATACAAAACAAAGTTATACAAGATAAATTTTGTTTTTTTCTTGAAGAAGCGTAAAGTAAAATTGAAACAAAATAAGACAATAATTTTTGAAACTTATACAATTATAGCGCTATTTTATGCGTTCCTTGATAAAACGAAAGAGCCTAAAACTGCAGTAATTTAGATACTTTTAACCTCACACCGTACTATGCACTCTTTTTTGCAAAATACAATGCCATAGCAAAACACAGACTGTACGTCACTTTCCATCTGCACTATACCTTGAA